>DASYRY010000353.1:0-1512 GCA_036004025.1 Candidatus Polarisedimenticolia bacterium
GCTGCAAGGTTGGCGCAGAACCCCGATTGAAACGTGAGGGCGGCTTCGACTCCTTTGAAGCGGGCCAGCTTCGCCTCCAGCTCCCGGTGCAGCGTCATGGTGCCGGCGATGCTGCGCACCGCGGCCGGCCCCACGCCGAAAGCCTCGATCGCCTTTTGGGCACGGCGTTTCAGGATGTCGTGGTTGGCGAAGCCGAGGTAGTTGTTGGAGCAGAGATTGAGGACCTTCTTGCCGTCCACGACGATCCAGGCTCCCTGGGGTGAATCGATCACCCGCGGCTGGATCAGGAGTCCCTGCTCCCTCAGTGCGATCATTTCTTGCTGGATGAAGTCGAGTTTGCCGGACATGGTTTCCTCGGAGTCAATCCGCCGGGAGCAGCGCGATCTTGCCGCACTCGCCTTTCATCATCAAGTCCATGGCGGCGGCGAACTGCGTCACCGGGAACCGGTGCGTCAGCAGGGGCTTCAAGTCGAGAAGCCCGGAGGTCAAGAGCCGGGAGGACTTGTACCAGGTCGTGAAGATCTTGCGGCCGGTGATGCCGTAGATCCTCGCTCCCTTCAGGATGACTTCGTTGTTCAGATCGATCCGCACCGGCCCGTGGGACAGCCCGAGCAGGGACAATCGGCCCCCGGGGGCGAGGACCTTGAATCCCTGGCTCAACGCCTCGGGATTGCCCGACATCTCGATCACCACATCCACGCCATCCCCGTGCGTGATGTCCAGAATGGCTTCCACGACGCGGTCCTTCTTGGGGTTGAAAGCGTAGGTGGCGCCCATGGAACGCGCCAGACCGAGCCGGTAGTCGGAAACGTCGGTCGCGAAGATCGTGGCGGCGCCCGACGCCTTCGCCACGCCTATCGCCAGCAGACCCACGGGCCCCGCGCCGAGCACGACGAGAGTCTTGCCCGAGACATCCTCGGCGAGCACCGTGTCGACCGCGTTGCCCAGGGGCTCTTGGAGGGTGGCGATCTCCGGAGGCAGCGAGCGGTCGTTCTTCCAGGCGCATCGGGCGGGAAGGCGCAGGTATCGGGCGAACGATCCGTCCGTGTCCACCCCGACGATCTTCGTGTTGCTGCAGACTTCCGCGCGTCCCACTCGGCACGGGTAACAGGTGCCGCAGGTGATGTGCGTCTCGACTGAGACGTAGTCACCGGGCTTGAGGGAAGAGACTTCGGCGCCGACTTCGACCACCTCGCCGGCAGTCTCATGCCCCATGGTTTGGGGGATGCGGATCCGCTGGCTGGCCCACTCGTCCCACTGATAGATATGCAGGTCCGTCCCGCAGATGGACGCCGCCTTCACCTCGATGAGGACGTCCTCGGGGCCGATCTGGGGGACGGGGATCTCTTTCCATTCCGCGCCGGGGGCAGCCTTGCTCTTGACCACCGCCCCCATCATCTCGACGGCCATGCTACCTCTCCGAGCCATCGCGTCCTGGCGAAGGCACTCTCCTAGAAGGCGTTCTTCCGAAGAGCCGTCCTGATAGCACACCTCGGGGCGACGCCTTCCCCG
>DASYRY010000354.1:0-7535 GCA_036004025.1 Candidatus Polarisedimenticolia bacterium
AACCAGTCCGGGTGCATACTCGGCGGGGAGTGCTGGGGGCCGTGGTTCGTCCCCGGGGTGACTACCAGGCTCCTGAAGCACAGCGGGACTTCGGGGAAGGAGACGTCGTAGTGGACTTCGGCACCGAGGATCGGGCTTCGACCCTGGCTCTCGGCGTGGCTCCAAATGATTGGATCACCGTGGAGAAGCGTTTTCGAAGGCTGGCGGGCCGGATGGCATCCGGCCGAGCCGTGGACGATCGCGCGGGTTGCACAGCTCTGGTGGAGGCCGTGCGACGGCTGGACCCCTCCCGCCTGCGCAACAGGATCACCTTCGCCTGGTCGGTCGAAGAGGAGATTGGCTTGAAGGGAGCCGAGGCGATTGCGGCCGCTGCCTCGTTTGACGTGGTCTTCGCGGTGGATACCTTCGTCTCATCCGATTCCCCCCTGGAAAGCCAGGGGTTCGCTCTCGGGGTGCTGGGGCGAGGACCCGTTCTCCGGGCCATGGACAACAGCAATCTCGCGCCTGCGGAGCCGTTGGAAAGGGTCCGCCGGCTCGCCTCCGAGCGGAGGCTCGAGTTCCAGATCGGTCTCACCCACGGGGGCAATGATGGCTCGGTCTTTCCCTCATTCGGGGCCGTGGACGTACCCCTTTCCTGGCCGACGACCTATTCTCATTCGGCGGTGGAATTGATTCACGAAGCCGATTTGAGCGCCTTGGGAGACCTTGTGGCCCTCCTCGCCCAAGGCTGGTAGGCGGCGCAGGAAATCCCGCTTGACAGTCCATTGAAAAAGGCATATCTTGAGCCGGCTTTTTAGATGGTTGTCGACGGAAGTGGACGATTGAAGTAGGAGATACGTGCAGATGAGGTTCTCGGGAAGAGACGCTGCGGCACTCCTTCTGATCTTCGCCCTCACCGTATCGGGGGCTCCAGCAGCCCGAGCTCAAGCGGGAGCGTCCGGGCAGGGTCCCACGACAGCAACCCTCGAAGGTCGAGTTTTCGGCCCGGATCGGGTCACCCCCGTCCCTGGAGCCGTCGTCCGCGCCGTTCGCGGGGATGGGGAGCAGGTGTTTTCGAGCCTCCCCACCGACGGGAGAGGCTACTACTCCATCTCGAATGTATCCCTGGGATCCTACGATGTCGTGGTGGAGGTTTCCGACGGAGCCTTTCTGGTCGAGAAGACGCTTGGCATCACCGAGGCCAAGACTTACAGCCTCTCTCTGGCCACGGTTCCCTCCGAAAGCGTCGAGAAGCGTGTCTCCGCAATTGACAAGCCGGTGAAAGGATACGCCTGGACGCTGGAGGGGAAGCGTCCCAAAGCGGGCGGATTCTGGAAATCGCCAGGCGGGATCGCTATCATCGCCGGAGGCGCGGCGGCTCTCATCGCCGTCGCATTGAGCGGCGGCGGTGGTAACGGAAACGACGACAACGGGAGCAACAGCACTCCCTGAAACGCAAATCCCGTTCAACCTCTGTCCGACTGGGTCCCGGATGCTTCGACTACCGCCGGATGTCTTTTCCCGTCTTCTGAGCTTGCTTCTGATCCTGTCTTGGGTGGAGCTCGCGGCGAGACCCGCGTTCGCCCGCGAGGTCCGCTCCTTGTCACACGCAGAAGGCAGGGCCCGCTTGACCGCCTCATCCCAGGACGACCCCGAGAAGCCGCCTGTTCAGGAGACCGCGCCTTCCAACGGCCAGAAGCCGAAGAAAAAAGAAGAAACCTCTCCGCCGAAGGAAGCCCAGAAGGAATCCCCACCCGGCGCCAGACTCGAAGGGAAGCTCACGGGATCGGACAGAAAGACACCCCTGCCGGGAGCGCGCCTCCATGCCGTCTCCAAGGATGGCAAGGTATTCTCGTCGGCCCCCGCCGATGCTCGCGGCCGCTATACCCTCCCGGGCGTTCCGCCGGGGGCCTACCAGCTCGCGATCTCCACGGACGATGGCGTCTTCATCCTCGAATCTGAAGTGGGAATCGCTTCTTCGAATGCATTCTCCCTGGACCTCGCGACCGTTCCGGCGGAAGCGGCCACGGGGAGGGTGCCGGGAATCGATCTGGAGGCTCGGGGTTTTGCGACCATCGTCCAGGGGAAGCGAAAAGAGGGGGGGCGAAGCTTCTGGGGCGGTCCGAAGGGAATCGTGCTGTTGGCGGTCTCGGCGGGCGCGGTGGCGCTGATCCTTTCCAATTCCGACGATCCAGGGGAAGACTCCGTCAGCCCTTCTCTCCCGTGAAGTCCGTCGTTCTCCCTCCGCGACGCCTGCGGGGCGTCTCCTCCTCGTAGGAGGCGTCGAAGATAGGCGAAAGATCGCCATCCAGGATCTTCGACGGCATGGAGGCGCGATCCACGATGACTTTGTTCCTTCCCCCCTCCTTCGCGCGATAGAGCGCCTCATCCGCAGCCCGCAGGAATTGCTCCTCCTCGCGCACGTCGCGGTTGGTGGGGATGGAGCTGATCCCCGCTGAGGTCGTGACCCGGATGATCTGGTCCTTCGCCTGGAACAGGAAATCCTCGGTCGCCTTGCGCACCCGCTCGCCCACGATGGCCGCCTTGATCCCGTCGGTGTTCGGCAGGACGATCAGGAACTCCTCGCCGCCGTACCGCCCCACGATGTCGATCTCCCGGGCGTTTTCCACCAGGATCTCGCCGAACTGTTTGAGCACCGCGTCGCCGCAGTCGTGCCCATAGCGATCGTTGACCTTCTTGAAGTGGTCGAGGTCGAGCAGGACGATGGAGAGGGCCGTTCCATAGCGCAAGGACCGCTTGAATTCTTCCGACAGGCGCTGCCGCAGGTACCGATCGTTGTAGAGTCGGGTCCGATCGTCCGTCACGGAGAGCTTCATGAGCTGGCTGTTGGCGGCCTGGAGCTGCTGATTCGCTTCCTCCAGGGCGGTGTAGAGCTGTCGCTTCTCCAGCGCCGACTGGATCGTGGCGTCCAGCTCGTCCCAGTGGAAAGGCTTGGATACGAAGTCGTCCACACCAATCCGCAGGCATTCCACTCGGCTATGAACGTCCCGCCTCACCGACATCACGATGAGGGGAATCGTACGGGTGGCGGGATCCTTCTTGAGGGCGCGCGCGATCTCGAATCCATCGGGCGGCGGAAGCTTGAGATCCAGAAGGATCAGGTCCGGAGGGGATCCATGGATTTTCTCCAAGGCTTCCTTTCCCGATCGCGCGATCAAAAGGTCGTGGCCCTGCAGCGCGAGCCACTGCCAGATCAGCTCGAGGCTCTCGGCGTCATCGTCCACGATCAGGATTCGGATCTTGTGGGTCGCGATACTCGTTCCCATCTCCGCCGAAAGCTCCGCTCGCACTAGGCCGTGCACAATTTGGCCTAATTATACGTCGCGCTTGGGGGGGGTGCCAATGGGAATCGATCTTCAGAATCCTTTGAAATCCTTGTCTGACAAGGGAAACCGGCGATCGCCGAGCCGGGATCGGTGTTGGGTTCTTGACGGTGTTCCGCAATCCTGTGATGCGTGCCGTCAGGATTTGGGCGTTTGGCCCGCGCTGCCGTCGAGACGATTCAGGGCTGCGATCCCGAGCATGAAGAGCAGGGCGGAGGCCACGATCCACGACATCGGCAAGTGACTCGTCGAGGGGTTTTCGCTCGCCGAAAGTTGGCGCAGCATCGGATGATGGGAAGCAAGCCCGGTGCTGACCACCGGCACGAGATTGAACAGGGCGTGGGCGAAGACGGAGGGAAAGATCGAGCGAGTCCGTACCACCAGCCAGCCGAGATAGATTCCGACCAGGGCCGCCGCCACCGCCTGCCAGGGAAGGATATGAAAGATGCCGAAGCAGAGCGCGGAGGCCGCGATGCCCCATCTCCGGCCGTATCCCTCGATCAGGCGATGGAGGAACAATCCCCTGAACAGAAGCTCTTCCGTGACGGGCGCCACCACGACCAGGAAGGTGAAGACCCCGAGGAATTCCGACACGGAATCGTACTGGAGGACGCGACGGAAGAGCTCCAGGACCCACTCGGGCGCGGGGAGGAGCTCCTGGAGCCAGGCATCCAGCTCGGCGCCCAAGAGAGTGATCCCGAGGGTCGAGACTGCGACAGGCAGCAGGACGAGCCAGCGGGGAGGCCGGAGAGAGAGAACTTCCGCGGCAGAGTGAGGAGACGCCGCGAGGCCGAACGCGAGCACCAGCGCGATTCCGGCGAGGTTCGGCACGAAATTCAGAAACGAGGGAAGCGGCGAGCCTGCCGGCAGGAGTCGTGCCGCCACGAGCGTCATGACGGACGCGAAGAGGATGCCCAGCCAGCCCACGAGCATCCAGAGGATGCAGTCGGCCCACGGAGGAAGGCGCCTGCGCAAGAGTGGGTGCCGGCTCAGCAGGCGACGCGGGTCGTCCAGGAGGCGTACTTGGAGACCTGTCCCCGGACGACGCGGCCGTAGAGATCCTTCAGCCGCGCGGTGATGGCCCCCGTCTTGCCATCGCCGAGCTGCCGGTGATCGATGGAGCCGACCGGAGCCACTTGCGCCGCGGTGCCCACAAGGAAAGCCTCATCCGCGACGTAGAGCTCGGTCCTGTCCATCTGCCGCTCCTCCACTTTGAGACCGAGCTCCTCCTGCGCAAGGGTCCTGATCGAATCGCGTGTGACTCCTTCCAGAAGGTTGGCCGAGACGCTCGGGGTGGCGAGACGTCCATCGCGCACCAGGAAGAGATTCATCCCTGCCGCCTCGGAGACGTGCCCGTCTTCATTGAGGAGGATCGCCTCGTCGAACCCGGCGGCGCGCGCCTCGGAAGCGGCGAGGGCGAGGTTCACGTAGGAACCGTTGACCTTGGCCCGGCTCGGAATCGCGTTGTCCTCCGTACGGCGCCAGCTCGAGACGCACAGAGAGAGAGGGCGCTCGTCTTCCAGGTATTTTCCGAAGGGCACCACGGCGACGATCAGATCCGACTCGTCGCTGAGATGGACGCCAATCCGCTCGGCGGACTTGTAGGCGATCGGCCGGATGTATAAATCCTCCTTCAGGCGGTTCGCGGCGACCAGCTCCACCGTGAGGCGGCAAAGCGCCTCGACATCCTGCTTGAGCCGGATGTTCAGGATTCTGCAGCTCCGCTCGAGACGCTGGTAGTGCTCTCTCAGGCGAAAGATGAAAACCTCGGAGCCCTGCGTTGAGCGATAGCCGCGGATTCCTTCGAAGACGGCGGTGCCATAGAGAAACGCGTGCGTGAGAACGCTGACCTTGGCGTCCTCGAGGGGGACCTGCCGTCCGCCAAAGTATGCGAGGAGCCCGTCCTTGCGCATGAGATCTGTCCTCCTTCTGGATGGCCTAGCGTAGCATACCCACCCCCCCTTTCGCTTCCGACCAAGGCTTTGCTAGAATGGCGGCCCGATGAGACACTTGGCTCTGGTCAAAGCGACAGTACGTAGAGCGGGCGGCGAGGAGAGCCGTTCCCGGCAGGGACAGCCGCGGGAGGACATGCTGAAATGCTCCTATCGGCCTCCCGATTCCGATTTCTACTGCTGGCGATTCAAGATCTGGTACAACACGCTGGATTGCGCCTACCGCACCCACCACCGCTCCTTCGACGGCTGCCGGCATTGCTCCCAAGGCGACTTCAATCTGAAGACCCGACGCCACGACCTGATCGTGCCGCGCTTCCATCCCCGCTCCTGACCGTCCGGCCATTCGTCCGATTTCCCCATGCTATGATGTCGCCTCGTCTTGACCCCTGGGGCGGATCGATGGAGTGCGGCAAGAGGCTTTGCGTGCTCATGGTGGTCCTGGCCCAGGCGGCCTGCGGTCCCAGGTCCGACGCTCCTCCCGCGGCCCATTCGGGCCCGAATTCCTCAACCCCGATGCACGCGGGTCATGCCCCCCCCAGCGTGGGAGTCCAGTTTCACGATGCGACCCTCGAGGCGGGGCTCGACTTCGTTCACCGAAATGGCGCGTTCGGGCTGAAGTGGCTCCCGGAGGCGATGGGTTCCGGAGTCGCGTTCCTCGACTACGATGGCGACGGCGACCAGGACCTCTTCCTGGTAAACGGCCGAGACTGGCCGGGCCATCCCACCGGACGGCGCGCGACGCAGGCGCTCTATCGCAACGATGGGAGCGGGCACTTGAGCAACGTCACGCGCGAGTCCGGACTGGATCTGGAGTTTTATGGGATGGGAGCCACCGCGGGGGACGTCGACAACGATGGACGGGTGGATCTCTACGTCACGGGGCTGGGGGAGAGCCATCTGTTCATGAACCGCGGGGACGGGCGCTTTGTCGATGCCACCGCATCCTCAGGGCTCGGGAAGCCTGGCTGGAGCACGAGCGCGGCTTTTGTGGATTTCGACCGTGACGGCGACCTCGACCTGTTCGTCTGCAATTACGTCACCTGGACCCCGCAGACCGATCTCACCTGCACGCTGGACGGGAAGCATAAGAGCTACTGCACTCCCGAGTCGTACCAAGGCGAGGCAAGCCGCCTCTATCGGAACGACGGGAAGGGCCGCTTCGAAGACGTCTCGGAAGCGGCCGGGATTCTGAAAGGGAAGGGGAAGTCCCTCGGAGTGGCGGTCCTCGACTACAACGAGGATGGCTGGATGGATATCGCGGTCGCCAACGACACGCAGCCCAATCTGCTCTTCAAGAACCTCACGAACGGAACCTTTCAGGAAATCGGCGTCGAGAGCGGCATGGCCTACAGCGAGAGCGGAGTGGCGCGAGGCGCCATGGGGATCGACTCCGCCGATTACCTGAATCGAGGCCCCGAGAGCCTTCTCATCGGCAATTTCTCGAATCAGATGCTGGCCCTCTACCACAATGCCGGCGAAGTGTTCATCGACAAGGCGCCGTCTTCGACCCTAGGTCAGGCGAGCCTCCTCTTCCTGGCCTTCGGGCTCTTCTTCTTCGACTACGACCTGGATGGTTTCTCGGACATCCTGGTGGCGAACGGGCACGTCGAGAACGACATCCATACGGTCCAAGAGCAGGTCTCATACGAGCAGAGGCCTCTACTCTTTCGAAACCTGGGAGACGGGAATTTCGAGGAATCGGGCCTGCGCAGCGGCGAGGGGCTGCAAAAAGCGGTGGTCGGAAGGGGAGCGGCGTATGCGGACGTGGATGGGGACGGTGATCTCGACGCGATCATCAGTGTGAATCACGCCCGGCCGCTGCTCCTTCTCAACGGTGGCACGGGCGGAAGGCACCACTTCCTCCGACTCACCGCCGTCGGGACCCGGTCCAATCGAAGCGGGATCGGCGCGAAATTCGTGGTCAAGACGGGGAACATGATTCAGAAGAGATGGGTAAGGAGCGGATCCTCTTACTGCTCGCAAAGCGAGCTTCCGGTCACTTTCGGACTGGGGGACCTGCGCCGGGCCGACGAAGTGGAAGTCATCTGGCCCGGGGGGTCGCGCGAGTCCTTGGGCCGGCTCGAGGCGGATCGTAGCTACGTCGTGAAGGAGGGAGAGAAGGTGGTTTCCTCCACGTCTCTTCGTCCTGGGGCATGAGGACTTGTTCGACCTGATCTTGAGGGGCGGCGAGGTCGTGGACGGCACGGGAGCCCCCCGCTTCAGCGCCGACGTCGCGATCCACGGCGATCGGATCGCC
>DASYRY010000355.1:0-6500 GCA_036004025.1 Candidatus Polarisedimenticolia bacterium
AGTCCCGGCCCGGGGAAGGGGTGGCGTCCCAACAGCCCGGAGGGGACCCCAAGCGCCGCTCCCAGGCGGCGCACTTCGTCCTTGAACAGCTCCCGCAGAGGCTCCACCAGCTTCAGCCGCATCGAGCTGGGAAGGCCTCCGACATTGTGATGAGTCTTGATGACGGCCGAGGGTCCCGAGAACGAAGTGGATTCGATCACGTCCGGATAGAGAGTCCCCTGGGCGAGGAAATCCACCTTTCCGAGGCGGGAGGCCTCCCGCTGGAAAACTTCCACGAAGACCCTTCCGATGCGGCGGCGCTTCTCCTCCGGCTCCTCCACGCCTAAGAGCGCGGCAAGGAACTCCTCGGTCGCGTCCACGCGCGTCACCGGGATGCCGAGGTCCTGCTTCAGCGCGCGCTCGACCTGATCCCCTTCCCCCTTCCTGAGCAGCCCCGTATCGACGAAGATGGGGTGGAGGCGCTCCCCTATCGCTCGATGAATCAAGGCGGCGGCCACCGTCGAATCGACGCCGCCCGAGATCCCCAGGACCACCTGACCGCGACCCACCTGCTCTCGGATTCGACTGATCAGCTCCTCGGCCAGGGACGTCACCTGCCAATCGCCGCGGCACCGACAGATTTCGAAGAGGAAGTTCCGCAGGATATCGCGGCCGAAGATCGTATGCGCCACTTCGGGATGGAACTGGATGGCATAGAAGCCGCGATGGGGATCGGCCATCGCCGCGCAAGGAGTCTTCTCCGTCCGTCCGGTCACGACGAAACCTCCAGGAGGCTCTTCCACCGCGTCCCCGTGGCTCATCCAGACCTGCTGTTTGGGGGGCAGTCCCTTGAACAAAGGAGTCTCCCCAATCACTTGAAGATCCGCTCTGCCGAACTCCCTGCCCTCTCCCCCTGCGACCCGGCCTCCGAGCACCTTGCCCATCAGCTGCATTCCGTAACAGATCCCCAGGATCGGGACTCCGAGCGAGGTCGCGAGCCGGGGATCCATCTCAGGCGCTCCTTCACGGTAGACCGAGTCGGGCCCTCCCGAGAGAATGAGTCCCTTGGGACGCTCTTCGAGCACCTTGTCGTACGCGATGTTGCAGGGCACCAGCTCGCAGTAGACCGAGAGATCGCGCACCCGGCGCGCGATCAACTGGGAAGTCTGCGAGCCGAAATCCAGAACCAGCACCTTCTCGTGCTCGTGGGGAGTGCTCATCGCCTCGCCCCCGCGGATGAGGCCGGCGCACCCAGCAGTGTGGAGAGATCCAGAATCAGCCTCTCCAGGATACCGGGCGGCTTCCCGGCTCCGCTTTTCACCGCCCTGTCGGCTTCCAGCAGCCGCTGCAGCGCTGAGCCTCCGGCGCCGGTCGGAAACCTCTGGATTTGCCGCTGGGCTTTCTCGATGATGAAGGGATAAGGAGGAATCCCCAGCGCCAGCGCCAGGTCGCGCCCGCGCAGACCCGACTTTACGAGCGACTGGCCCAGGATCAGCATGCGAAGATGCCTGGCGAGCAGGAAAAGAAGACGAGTCGGCTCCTCCCCCTCGGCAAGGAGCGCGCGCAGCAACCGGATCGAGCTTCCGGCTTCCCCGTCCCCGGTCCGATCCACCCACTCGAAGATGGAGGCTGCCGACACGGTACCCAGTGTCTGCTCCAGGTCCTGCCCGGTGATGCGGCGCTTGGGAGCGAGGAAATCAAGGACCTTTTTCAGCTCCTGGTCCAATCGGAGCAGCTCAGGGCCCGCGTGCATCTCGAGCAGCGCCAGAGACTCTTCGTCGATCTCCGCTTCCAGGTCCTGGACCCTTCCCCGCAGCCACCGGGTCAGGACGGCTCCCTTCAAGGGCTGGAATTCCAGGACTTTGGCCGAGGACTGCAGAGCTTTGAAGATCCCTTTGCGGAAATCAGGCTTTCCCGAGCCCGTCGAGAAGAGCAGGCAGGTGGTCGGCGATGGGGAGGCGAGATACTCGCGCAGTGGGGACGCCTCGGGCTCGCGGAGCCGTTCCGTCTCCCTGACCCATACCAGCCGGCGTGGCGCGAACATCGGCACCGTTCTCGCCGCGTCGAGGATTTCCGCGAGCGAAGCCGAGCCCCCTTCGAGAACCGTCCGATTCCAGGAAGCCTCCGCGGTGCTCTCTCCCAGGACGGCCGTGCGAATCCGCTCGACCGCCTCTTCCTTGAGGAGGGGCTCGTCGCCGCACACGAGGTAGACGGGAGATAGGCGTCCCGCGGCGAGATCGCGTCGCAGGTTCTCCGGATCGGAAGATCGGCTGGCCATCTCAGAACCCTTCCAAGATCGAGGCCACCACCGCCTGGGCGAAGTCCTCCGCCACCTGGTCGATTGCCACCTGCTCCTGGCTCACGATGCCGCTGCTCTCGGTGCTGACATCGTACTGCCTGCGAAAGACGAAGTGATCGTCCTGCCAAAGCACTTTGTCGTCGGAGGTCTGGACCAGCGTCGCGCGCGCGTTGATCAGGATCTCGTAACGGGAGGCCCTTCCCTGCGGGGTCAAGGCCACCGGAGTCTGGATGAAGGCCAAGATCTCCCCTTTCAGCACCGCATCCACGCCATCCTCGCTGGAGGAGATCTGGTAGCGGCCGCGCGTGATGAACTCGCTGATGATCCGCGCGGTGAGCCGCTGCTCCAAATCGGGCCGGTCCGTCTTGTTGGTGAAGATCGGAATGCCGACCTTCTTGACGCCGGGAGGGAGAACGCTGGAGTGCCCGGTGAGGTGATAGCCGCAGCCCGGCGCCAGGAGCATCAGCAGCAAGACCGACATGCGGGCTGCTTCCCGGCGTCTCACCCCGGCACCACCAGGTTGAGCAACCGATCGGGCACGAAGATGCTGCGGGACACCGTCTTTCCCCGGAGATGGGCTTCCACTTTCGAGTCGCCGCGCGCCCGGTCCAGCACGTCGCTTTCGGGGGTCCCCTTCTCCACTCTCACTTTGCCCCTGAGCTTCCCGTTCACCTGGACGATGACCTCGACGAGCGGCTCGTCGGCCACTTTGAGATCGGGCTCGGGCCAGGCGTGGTGCGCCAGCCTCTGAGCATGCCCGAGCCGCTCCCAGACTTCCTCGGTGAAGTGCGGCGCAAAGGGGTTGAGCAGGCGGACCACCGTATCGAGTCCTTCCCGGAAGCAGGCGATTTCGGAGGAGGTCGTCACCCCCTCCAGATGAAAAGCGCTCAGCTCGTTCACCAGCTCCATCACCGCGGAAATGGCCGTATTGAAGTGGAGCCTGCGCTCCAGATCCTCGGTGACTTTGAGGATCGTCTGGTGGGTCTTTCGGCGCAGCGCCTCTTCCCTCGCGGATGGCGCGGCCTTCACGGCCGAGCCGTCCGGCGGGGGAGATCCGAACTGCGCCGAGGCGAGCCTCCAGACACGCTCGAGAAAGCGATGGCATCCCTCCACCCCCTGCTCGTTCCAATCCATGTCGCGCTCGGGCGGAGCGGCGAACAGCGCGAAGAGCCGGCAGGTGTCGGCGCCATAACGGTTCACCATCGCGTCGGGCTCCACCACGTTGCCGCGAGACTTGGACATGGCGGAGCCGTCTTTCAAAACCATTCCTTGATTGAGCAGGCGGACGACCGGCTCGTCCACGCGTACCAGGCCCATGTCCCGCATCACCTTCGTGAAGAACCGACAATAGATGAGGTGGAGAATGGCGTGCGTGATGCCTCCGATGTACTGGTCGATGGGGAACCATCGATCCACCGCCGCCGGGTCGAAGGGAGCCCGGTCGTTCTTCGGATCCGCATAGCGGTAGAAGTACCACGACGAATCGAAAAACGTGTCCATGGTATCGGTTTCGCGCCGGGCATCCCCGCCGCAGCGCGGGCATGGGACCGATGCGAAAGAGGGCGCCGAGACCAGAGGGGAGCCTCCCTCCCCGGTCAGGTGCACGTCCTCGGGGAGCAGCACGGGAAGATCCGCTTCGGGGACGGGGACGATGCCGCACGCTGCGCAATGAATCATGGGGATGGGGGTCCCCCAGTAGCGTTGCCTGGATACCCCCCAATCGCGGATGCGGAACTGCACCATTCGCCGGGTGAAGCCTTTCTCCTCGCCCTGCGCGATGAGGGCCTCTTGGGCCTTGTCGCTCGGCCAGCCGTCGTAGGCCCCTGAGTTCATCAACAATCCAGGCTCGGTGTAGACCTGTCCCGAAGGGACTTCCGTCGAGGGGTCGGCCGGACGCACGACGGGACGGATGGGGAGGTCGTACAGACGCGCGAACTCATGATCGCGCACGTCATTTCCCGGAACGGCCATGATGGCTCCCGTGCCGTACTCCATGAGAACGAAATTCCCCACCCAGATGGGGATGCGCTCGCGGGTGAACGGGTTGATCGCGTGAGCGCCGGTGAAGACGCCCTCTTTCGCCTCTCCGAGCAGGGCGTCCTGATGGACGACATTACGCTTCCCCATGCGCGCCACGAAGTCGGTCACGGCGGCTTCCTGGATCGTGCCCGCCGCAAGCTTCTCCACCGCCGGATGCTCCGGGGCCAGCACGCAGAAGGTCGCGCCGAAGATGGTGTCGATGCGCGTCGTGAAGATCTCGAGCGGCTCCAAGCCCGGGACGTCGGGGACGGAGAGCTTCACCAGCGCGCCGGTGCTCTTTCCGATCCAGTTCCTTTGCATCTGGCGGACACGCTCCGACCACCCGGGGAGCTTCGAGAGGAATGCGTCGAGCTCTTCGGCGTACGCCGTGATTTTGAGGAACCACTGCTCCAGGGACTTGCGCGCCACCGGGGTGCCGCAGCGCCAGCAGACGCCCCCTTCCACCTGCTCGTTGGCCAGCACCGTCTCGCAGGTGGGACACCAGTTCACCCAGCGGTGCGCCCGGTAGGCGAGGCCTCGCTCGTGCATCTTGAGGAAAAACCATTGGTTCCAGCGGTAGTATTCGGGGCGGTGGGCGGCGATCTCACGGTCCCAGTCGTAGGCGTAGCCCAGGCGCTTGAGCTGCTGTCTCATCTGGGAGATGTTGTCCTCGGTCCACAGGCGGGGATGAATCTTGCGCTTGATGGCGGCGTTCTCGGCCGGCAGTCCGAAGGAGTCCCATCCCATCGGATGGAGCACCTTGAAACCCCGAGCCGATTTGAACCGTGCGACAGCGTCCCCGATGGTGTAGTTGCGCACGTGACCCATGTGGAGTCTGCCGGACGGATACGGGAGCATCTCGAGACAATAGTATCCGGGGTGCTCGGGGTCGGGTTGATTGTCGACCGCGAACGTCTTCTCTGCTTCCCAGATTCTCTGCCATTTCTCCTCGATGCGTTGGAAATCGAAAGCGCCCACGAATGCTCCCGGCGGATCGCCGCAAACCCTTGATAAGACGGCGAAAGTTAGCATCCTTGCCGGGGGCTGTCAACGGCAGCGGAGGCCTTCCGCCCAGGCGATCGCGTACCAGATACTGGCGTCGGGCCTGGTCCCCCACTCCTGCAGGGCGCTCAAGGCGGCTCGGAAGCTCGGGGGGTCGAGGAGGCGCCGGGAGAGGATGGGATCCCTGGCCCCCGCGATCACTGCGTGAAGGTTGGCGAGGTAAGCATGGAAGTCGTCATGGCCGGCGCAGCTGCCAAAAAAGATCCAGGTGTTGCGCCGAGGCTGCGCTCCGGAGAGCGTCAGGAGTCGCGCCAGCTTGCGGCCGATGAACGGGTCGTTGCCCAGCGCCCGAAAGCTGCGCATGTAGGCTTGCCAGAGGCGCCGGAATCCTGCCGGCTCGGGGTCGAGGCGCAGCACGTCGTGGTCGTCGTCTTCCAGGACGATGCGCCCCCCCGGGCGCACGGCACGAACCATCTGCTCCACGACCTCGCGGGGGTCGGGCACGTGCTCCAGGAGAAATCGGGCGTGCGCGACGTCGAAGCGGCCCCATTCGTCTTGCTGGAGGGGCAAGTGGCGCGCGTCCCCCTGGCGGTACTCGACGCGAGCTCCGCCCGAGGCTCTTCCTCGACCCCGGGCGCTTCTCAGCTGGCGCTGGCTGCGCTCGATCCCCAACACCGAGCCCCGCGGGCCCAAGCGTCGCGCCATGGCGCGCGCCAAATCTCCGAGGCCGCTTCCTACCTCCAGGACCTTGGCGCCCTTCCTCAGTGCTAGCTCACGAAGCGAGTCTTCGTTGACCAGGCGGTTGAGCAGGGCCAGCCGGCGCTGCTCCTCGAGCGAGGTGCCGTGCAAGTAGACGGGGGTCTTTGCCATGGGCGGGAGTATAGGAGAGACAAGGGGAAAATCCTCGGCGGAAAGGGAGATTATTCGCCCGAAGCGCGGCTTCTCGAAGAGGAAGGACGCAAGAGAGCGAGGGCGTCACGAAGCCCTCCCGCCAGAAGCTGGATGCGGTTCGGGATATCACCGAAGCGGTCGTCGATGATCTCCTTCCCCTTGGCGAGCTCCTGTGCAAAGGACTCGAAGAAATTCCCTTCCCTCAGGGAGCGGTTGAACTTTTCGGGATGGTACATCTGGATGTCGGAAACCATGATTCGGGCCAGCCTGCGAATCTCGCTCTCCTGCGCGCTGGGCTCGTCCAGCACCG
>DASYRY010000356.1:0-2369 GCA_036004025.1 Candidatus Polarisedimenticolia bacterium
GCGTCCCCCGGGACCGACACTTTTCTTCCGGCTTGGGAAAACCCCTTGGCCGAAGCGACGATTTGATAGATGGCTTCCGGAACCTCCTGATACTTCCAACTGCCCTCGGCATTCGTGGTCGCCAAGCGCCATATTCTGGGACGGTTCTCCGTCTCCAGACCGGGGCCCAACTCGACTTCCGCGTTCTCGATCGGCTTGACCGAGCCGGCGGCGGCCACGCTGCCGAAGACCCGGGCTCCTTGAGGGAGGATTAGCCGGCGTCTCTGAATCCCCTCCGCAACCGACAGATCCACCCTGAGCGGTGTCCAGGGACCACCCCGAGGGTTCGACACGGCCATCTCCACCTTGCCCACCCCCGCCAAGTGCATCGAGAGTTTTCCACCAGGTGCCCGAGCGTAGAGGATTACCTGCTCCTTGGAGCGAGACCCCTCGCCGCCTATCTGAGCTTCATCTGATTCGAGCCTGAGACTCTCAACCGCGCCTCGTCCCGCAGGGCGGGAGACGGTCGCCTCCACAGGAAAGCCCGAGGTCACGAAGAGAGAATCCTTCGGCCCGTCGGAAAGAGGCAACAGCCGAAACGCAGCATCGCTGACGCGGGCGAGGTAGCTTGAATTGCGTGAAGCCGACGACAACGGCATCGAGCAGGCGAACTCTCCGTTCGAAGTCACGCGTGCTCCGCAAAGAGGTCCTGAGTCGGAGAGCAGCTCCACGGTAGCTCCCTGAAGAGGCGATCGATCCTTCCAGAGGGCGCGGCCTTGAATCGTGCGTCCTCGTCGAAACGAGACTAAGCCGAGCTCGGAGGTAGCGGCTTCGGCAAGTCGGATTTCCGCCTCTCCATACTCTGGAGCGAGCACCCTGAGAGTTTGCACCACCGGAGAAACGGCGGGCACGGTAAAGTAGCCCCCTGGATCGACGGGCACCGACAGCGATTCCGGCGGAACCAGAGGCAATGGGGCTGCACCCAGGAGAGGCTGCACGATGAGCCGCGAGGCCGAGACCCCATCTGGCAGTCTGCCTCGCCAGCTCACCGAGGTCAGGAGGGGAATGGCGTTGAGGCTCTGGCCCGTCCTACCCAGCTCTTGCATCGAAATGATGCGGGATGAGAGACCGTCTTCGGTTCGCGCCAGAAGGCTGATGGGTTGCGAGTAGGGCAGGCCACTCAGCTCGAAGGAATCCTCACCATTGAGCGGAGCCTCCAGCCATCCCGGTCCCGCCTCCCGGTCCTGCCAGAATGCCAGAACCGATCCGGCCGAATGGGGCGCGTGCGGCGGGAATTCGACCCTACCCTTCACCGATCTCCCCGGGGACATCCTCACGCGGAATTCGCGATCCTCTTTTCCCACGATGAAGGGCGAGACGTTGTTGGCGATGCCCCCCATCCCGGTTAGCCTCAAGGCATAGATTCCGTCAGCGACGTTACGAAAAACGACTCGCCCGTCCGGGGCACCACTCTCGCGCGCGACGAGCTGCTCGCGCAAAGCCACGACGACCGGCCCACAAATATCCAAGGGAACCAGCGTCACCTCTGCTTCCTCCAAGGGCTTTCCCGTCGGGAGGTCGAGCATGTGGATGGTCAGATCCCTGCCGGCGTCGAGCACGATGTCCTTGGGTTTGCCGGCGTCGACAGCCTCCAGATGCGGGGCGAAGCCGTCTGCCGTTACTACGACGATGCCAGGTCCATCTGCTCCCGGAGTTGCGATCTCGAAGCGGCCGTCGGGGCCGGTGCGCACCGCTGCGATTCCCGGAGGTTTGTCTCCCTTCTGCGCGTTTGGACCGGCAACCAGCCACAAGTTCGCACCAGAGGCCAGAAACAAATCGGGGCAGAGCCTCGCGATCTTGGGATCGAGGAGCTGGATGCGAGCCCCTGCCACCGGACTGCCGCCGGCACTCCGCACCACACCCCGGGTGATCCCATCGGCGGCTGCCAAATCAAGGAGTCGAAGTGGGGATCCCACGAAGCAGAGCGCAAGGAGAAGTATCGTGCGCATTAGGAAACGGATCCGGCGGGCTGAACCGGGCATCATTCCGGCTCCGGGTCGGGAAGGACCAGCGTGACCTGGCTGTTCTGACGTGCGGAAATGCTGACTTTGCGCTCGTCCTGCTGGGTGACGAGGTGCAGTGACAGATCGCTACCCCGCTCCAGCACCAGGGAATCGGATTGTCCCGCCTCGATGCGCTCCCAGTGGGCGGCAAACCCCTGCGCCGTCGCAATCAGGACGACCGACTTTGCCAAGGCTCGAGCGGGAAGCTCGAAGCGCCCCTTCTCATCCGATCGTACCGACAGCCCCTCGCCTCGGTCTCCCCGCTCGTCCGCTCCCGGACCGGCTGCGCGCCAGAGATTCTGGGGCGACCCGACGTGCAGGTCCGGA
>DASYRY010000357.1:0-5597 GCA_036004025.1 Candidatus Polarisedimenticolia bacterium
GCTTGCGATGGAATACCCGGAACCCTTGCTGACGAAATGAGGCCGATCGTCCGAGCGCAGCAGGTCCAGGAAATCGTTCCCGGTATAGAAATCCAAGACCAGGACGCGAGGGTCGTATTTTCGCAGCATCTTCTTGAACGCCAGATAGTCCTGCAGGGGGGAATACCGTCCGGAGGGATAGGGCAGGACGACCGCGGGGATCCCGTCTTCCTTGAGCTTCTTCTCGAGAATGCCGGGATGATTGTCCTGATTGGGAACGCACAAATCCGTCTGAGAGTCGCCGGTGACGGCGATCTTCGTCGCCGCATGGTCGGCAAGGAGCTCTAGGACGGTCTGAGCGGTGCGGACGCCGTCTTCGTTACGCTCGTAGGCGTACGTCTTGCCCGTGGAGAATTCCATGCACTCCTTGATCCTGACGATCTCGCTGGGCCTGGCGCGGAGCCACCCCAGATCGGCGTCCCCGTAACGGGGCTTGGGCGGGAAGAGATCGAAGAGGATGCACACACCGTCGGCTAGCAGGAGGGTCGCCAGGATGATCGCCGTGTAATGGACGATTCGGGCGAGGACGCGCCCGGTCGTCGAGTCCCTGCTCACGAGAGCTCGGTGGATTGCCGGTCGGTTTGCGGTCGCTCGGCCGCGCCACGTGCATCACCGAGGGGGTCGATAGGGTCCGCTCCATTGCATTCATGGGACAAGTCCCGGCCATTGTCATTCAGGAGGGCAACCCGTTCAAGCGGGTGAGGTCGCGAGCAGGGCGGATCTTTGCTCGGACGACTCAGGAGAGAGCGAGGGGTAGCGAAGGCCGCCGTCCACGGCTCGGGAGCGAGCGGCCGGATCAATCCTCCCCGAGCTTCCCCGTCGCGTAGTCGTCGAGATGGACCTGGGCGAAGAACCCGTAGCCGGGCTGCAGGGGGGCGTCCAGAGTCGAGGAATCTTCGGCGACCAGGCGCTCACCTATTCTCACCGAGACGTGCACCGTCGAACCTACCTGAGGACTGCCGACGGACATCTCCACGGTGCCGCCGACGTTCGGAGGGATGTCAATCGTGAAGCGGTGCTTACCCGCGTCGACCTTCTCCCAGGACTCGAGGAACTTATGATTCGGATCGTCGGGCTGGAGATGGGTCTCGAAGCTCGCGGAGACCCTTCCGGGCTCGCTCGACTCCACCTCGATCGTGACTGGCCCGCCGCCTCCTTCCCAGATCTTCGAGGGGATGTGGGAGGAACCCGCGGAGGCGGATCCTTCGAACCAGCCCCGGATCGACCACCATCCGAGCATCAGCACCACACCAAGGATCGCCATCACGCTCTTCTTCATCAGGCCTTTCATGAGGCTCTTCATTCCCACCCTCCTCGCCGAGGTCATCTGTCACGATTCTGACGGCAGAGCTTTCCGGCACGGCGAGAAATATGGGGCTGGGGTGAAGCACGATCAAGGCCGAGCCTCATCGAGCGTGGAGAATTTCCTCTCGAGGATCCAGATCGAACTCCCTCGCGCGGGATCGGCCATCTGCTTCAAAAGCGCGACCGGGCACTGCCTCGAAACGAGATCGATCCGGGGCGGCGCTCCCACGCGGTCGAGAATCGCCACTTTCGCTCCCCGCCGCTCCATGGCCAGGAGGAGATCCGCGCAGGATCCCTCCACCGGAAGCGGTCGATAACGGCCCGGAATCCCGAATAAGAATGGATCGAAGAGCTGGAACGAGATCGCGGCATTGCTGCTGGCGATGGCTTCTCGAGCGGCGCCGGTCGCCAGCGCCTCGCGAATCGCCCGCGTCTCGATCGGCGGGACTCCACTCATCCGCGCCGAAAGGAAGCGCAGGAAGCCGGGACCCTGACCCAGGAGAAGCAAAACGAAGAACGCGGCTCCTGCCGGTCTCCGCCGACTCTTCGACGCCGACTCGAGACGGTCGGCTCCCTGCGAAAATCCCGCGGCTGCCAGCATCATCAGGAAAGGGAGCACCGAGAGGGCCACCAGCTCGTTGGGAAACGTGAAGGCCATCAGGAACAACGTGAGAAGCGGACACAGGAGCAAGGCCCACTGGGCTCTTCCATTTTTTCGCCTGAGATAGAAGGCCGCCCACAGCAGGCACCCCAGAATTCCGGCCGGTCCGAGGATTCGCGGGACAATTCCGACCCAGACGCGGCCACCGTTCCGGAGCACGGCAAGGAGGGTCTTCCCTGGATTGGCGGTCGCGTAGGGAACGATGCCGCCCCACTGCGCCTTGAGGCGAAGGAGCACGTCGGCGTCGAAGGGAACTCCGCCGGATGCGTCGAGGGCCTGACCGATGAAGAAGATATCCGCGGTCTTCCCCGTGAGGGCCCACTCCCCGAGGTGCCGGTGAAGAAAAAGAAGATAGGGGGAGGAGACGAGCACCAGCCCGGCGAGGATGCATCCCGCCTTCCGGGCCCGCCGGCCCGGTGACCGATCTCCGCAGGCCAGTACGATCCCCGAGACGACGAGGCCGACCAGGAATCCTTCCGGGCGCGTGAGATAGGCGAGCCCGAACAGCGCACCCGCGGCCGCGCCGGCCGCCTCGGACCCACCCAGAGCTTCCACGAACAGGAGGAGAGAAAGAGCCGAGGCGACCAGAAAGGCATGGAGGCCCTCCGGCTGGATCCAGCCGGAGGTCTCGAGAAGGCGGGGATGGAACGCCGCAAGGAGCAGGAAAAGGATCGCGCACTGCGCGCCAGCCAGACGGCGAGCGAGGAGGGTGAAGAGCCCGAGAACCAAGATCGAGGCCAGGCAGGTGACGAGGCGCCCTCGAAGCTCCAGCGTAGAGAGGCTCGTTCCCAGGAGAGCGACGAGGCCTGGCAGGAGCGGGTGGACGTGGGTTTCCGGGCCTCTCGAATCGCTATAGCCTGCGCCCGAGCGAAGGTGGTGGGCATCGACCAGGTAGCGTGCTTGATCGATGTTGATGAAGCCGGGATGGATCAGCGCGGCAAGGCGCAGGAAGACCCCGGCCCCGAAGAGGACCGCCGCGAGGGTCCCCATCGCACGCTTTGCCCGGAGGAGAGTCTTCTCAGGCAACCCGGCCGCCGAGTCGAATCCACCGCTCCATGCGCGAAGGATCGCACATCCGCGCCGTCGGTGCCTGCGTCACCCGGTGAATCTGGATGGCCTGGAGGCCATGGCGGGAAGCTCTAGGGACGCCCGGCTCCGGAGCCGGCGCCAAGGAAGCTCAAGGGCCCGGCTCCTCGGCCCGGACCGCGGCGCTCGCGTGCACCTTGACGGGCCGGGCGTGCAGGTCGAGAACCGTCCTCACGCAACTGTTCTCTTCATGGCTCACCTGGATCGCGATGAGCGGGAACTCATTCCCGCCGGGAACCTCGCCGCTGTCGAAAAACGCGGGGGCCGCCGCGCCCAGGCGTAGGTCCAGCCCCATCTCCTGCGCAGTCGCGAATTCGCCGCCGAGACGATAGGTACCGAAGCCCGTCACGGGAAGCCACGATGTGGCGCCTGTCGCGGGATCCGGACCGACCTGCCATTTCACCTGCACCACGGAGTACTCGGTGAACAACGGATTCTTGTCGATCGGGACGAGGGAGAATCCGCCCCGCAGCGGCAGTTCCACGATCGCGCAGTCACAGATATCGAAGCAGCCGCGCTGGAAGGTGCTCTCCTGCTGCAGCCGGTACGAAAGGATCTCCTCCAAGGGAACCGGAGAGGCATCGACGCCGAAGACCGTGTCGAAGCAGACCTGCCCGTGGACCGAGATGGTGATGGCGATCCTCGGAAACTCTCCCCCGCCGGCAACCAGTCCACTGTCGAAATGCTCGACCGGGTTGTCTCCTACCTTGAGGTCGAGCTCGAGCTGTTGTTGGACGGCGAACTCGCCACCGACCTTGTAGGTGCCGGAGCCTGTGGCGCGCAGCTCTCCCCCGGGCGTCCTGATCTTCCAGCTCACGTCGTCCACTCGATAGTGGTTGAAGAGGCCATCGAAGCCGGTGAAGGTCAGGAGAAACGTCCCGCGTTCCGAGCCGCTCTCCATTACGGGACACAGACAGGGCGCGAAGCATCCGCGCTGGAAGGTGCTGGTGCTCTTGAGGCGGTAAACCACCGTTTCCGGCGCGGCCGTCTGGGCGGCGATGCGTGAAACTCCCAGCGCCACAAGCACCGCCACCACCGAAAGGCGTGCCACCAGCGGCGCCATGAGACGAGTGTGGACATCGAACCGACGGGAGATAATCATGGGCGCCCCCTTTCGAGGAATCCTTGGCTTGAATGGAGGAAGAGTACCACCGCTCCTCCACTCCATCAAGAAGGTGGCACCCGGCGGGACCCGGGGGTCAGGCCTCGCCGCCCGCCGTCCGGCGGGAACGATTCGGCGACGCGAGGGCCGCACGTCCGATGCCCGTGAGGAGCAGCCGCTCGGCTTCGGGCGCCTCCACCGGGGGCGAGAACAGGAATCCCTGGCCCCGGCGGCAACCGAGGGAGCGCAGCAGCTGCAGCTGCTCCTCGGTTTCGATCCCCTCGGCGATCACCTTCATCCCCAGGGTCTGAGTCAGATTCAGAACGGTTCTGACGATCTCTAGGTTCTTCCGGCTCGCGGAGATGTTCCAGACGAACGAGCGGTCGATCTTGACCGAGTCGAGCGGAAGCTTTTGCAGATAGCTCAGGGAGGAATAGCCGGTTCCAAAATCGTCGAGAGCCAGGTGCACTCCGAGCGCCTTCAGCTCCGACAGAAGCCGGCTCGCCCGCCCGGGATCCTCCATCATCGCGCTCTCCGTCACCTCCAGGCTGACGCAAGCGGGATCGGCGCCCGTTTCGCGCAGCTGACGGGCGACGAATTCCACGAGATCCTCTCGGCTGAATTCCAGGCTGGAGAGGTTGACATTCAGCAGGACGGGCCTAGGGGACGCGAGCCGGCCCTGCACGATCTTGAGCCACGACATCGCGTTCCTCATGCACCAGCGGTCCAAGGCGATGACGAGCCCCGTTCTTTCCGCCATCGGTAAGAATTCCCCCGCCGACAGCACTCCCTTGTCCGGGTGCCTCCACCGGATGAGCGCCTCGAATCCCTCGACCTCTCCGCTGAGCAGATCCACGATGGGCTGGTAGACCCCCAGAAGCTCCCCCCTTCTGATTCCCGCGCGCAGATCCCGCTCCAGCCGCAGCTCGCTCATCGCCGCCGAGTGCATCGTCGGCTCGAACAGGACGTGACGCCCGCCTCCTTGTCCGCGGGCACTCTCCAGGGCCGTGCCGGCGTTCCGGAGCAGATCTTCGGCGGATCCCTCATCGGAGGAGCCGATGGCGATGCCGATGCTGGCCGAGATCGCGGCTTCCTCCGTTTCGATTCGGAACGCCGAGCCCAGATCGTCCTGTAGCCGCGCCGCGAACCGGCTCACGACGCCGGCGCTCTTGCAATCGGCGATCAGAATCGCGAATTCATCCGGTCCGATTCTGGCCGCCGCGTGCTCTTCTCTCAGGCTCGCACCGAGCAGATCGGAGACGCGACGGATGCAGCGATCCCCGAAGGCGTGCCCGAGCGCGTTGTTGAGCTTGGTGAAACCATCCAGGTCGAAGACCAGAATCGCCACCCGGGAGCCCTGCCGGGCGCCAGCGTCGCTCAGCGCCACGCGGAGCTGCTCCACGA
>DASYRY010000358.1:0-5000 GCA_036004025.1 Candidatus Polarisedimenticolia bacterium
GCGCGGGGTACAATTCTTCACCCCTCTCGTCATCACCCGCGTGGCGAAGGCGGGGTACGGACTTTCGGGAGGCATCTCCCTGGCCTGCCTCTTCTCGCTGCTGGCGGGTCTCTGGATCTGGACGCTTCCCGAGACATTGGGCCGGGATCTGAAGGCCATGGATCGAAGAGAAGGATTCTGAGAGGCTCGCACGATGGACTGGCACATACATTGTCCGCGCTGCGGGTATTACGGCTTGGGGGAGCTGGTGCTCCCCGGCTCGGACACGACCGAGCGGATCCTCTGGTACCTCCTCGCGGTCCCGGGGCTGGCCTATCGGATCTGGCGCAAAGCGAACGCCCGGGTGGGCTGCACCCAATGCGGGTGGAAGGGAACGGCTGAAGCCGCCGAATGAAGCTTCTCCTGTTCCTTTCCTCCTCGCTGCTCACCCTGCTGTTGGTGATCCATGCGGTGAAAGCGCGGGGCGCGCGCGCCGCCTTCCTCTTCTTCGTTCCCGCCCTCCTCTTCGGCGTGCTGCGCGGCAACAGCGTCGCCTTCCTCTCCTCGGGAGAGGGGGGAGGTCCTTACATCTTCAGCGAGGCGGTCCTGAGCATCGGGCGGGCGGAGCTTCCCGCCTGCGTCGGATGGGTCTTCGCGCTGTACCTCTCCTGGACGCTGGCGGAAGGGATCCTGAGATCGCGTCCCGAAGTGGGGTCCCGGGTCTTCCCGCTTGCTTCGTTCGGATTGCTGGCCATGGGTTGTTTTTCCGACGCCGTGGAGACCACGGCCTCGGGTGTGGGATGGTGGCGCTGGAACATCATCAGTCCCTCGAACTCGTTCCTGCCGGGGGGCACGCACCTTTTCGGCATCGTCGAATGGATGTCGGTCGGTCTGGATTTCCTGGTGCCGTTCCTCCTCTTCCGGACCGAGCGCGGGTCCCGATCGCTTCTCGCATGGGCCTCGCTCGCTCTTTATCCAATCCATTGGGCGACCCACTGGAAATACGTGACCGCTCCCGGGTTCCCTCATGCCTACGAGATCTACCACGCCATCATCGTCTTCGCGGTGCCGGTGTTCGCCCTCCTGAAGGAACCTTCCCTCGCGCCGCAAGAGAAGCGAACGCTTTCCCGGGCTGTCTCCTTGTTCCCCGCGCTCGCCCTCGCCGGCATGTTCGCCGTGCTGCTCGGGGTGGACCTTCTGGTGCTCGGCAAGGGGGAGCTGCTGATCTCGGTCCTTCCTCTGGCGGTCCTCGCGGCCGGAGACCGAGGCAGAGAGAAAGCCCTGTGCCTAGCGGCGCTCGCCGGCGCCGGACTCGCCTTCGGAATCTCCGCCGCCGCGGGGCGGGGATGGGATGTCGCGCTGCTCAGGATGGTGCCCCCGTTGATCCCCGCGGGCTGCCTGCTCCTGCACGGGCGGCTTCTTCCGACGGGCGGGCGGGTGACTCGAAGGGCCTATGCGGCGGTGCTCATCGCGGCTGCGATGATGACAGGAGCGGGAATGATCCGCGCCAAGCGCGAGCGGGAGGAGTACAGCCGCCTGATGAGTCAGGCACAGCTTCTCCTCGAGGCCAAGAACTACGCGCAGGCGGAGCCGATTCTCAAGCAGGCGGTTGCGATGAAGCCGAACCTGAATCTGGGGACGAAGTATCTGGCGAATGCCTACGGAGGCCTGGGCCGGTTTTCGGAGGCGTGGCGGTACGCTCAGATCAGTGTCGATCTGAACCCCGCCGATTTCGAGGCTTATCAGCTCGCGGGGAGAGTCCTGCTGGGACAAGGCCAGGCGGGGCGAGCGATTCCCTATTACGAGCACGCTCTGATGCTGAATCCCGGGGATTCCGAATCCGCCCGGGCTCTGGCGCAGGGGTATTCCGAGCACGGCCGCTATGCGGACGCCCTACGCGTCCTGAGGCGCGCTCTGGAGGGAAGGCCCGAGGACACGGAGCTGGCGCACCTTCTCGGCGCGGTGCTGATTCAGACCGGCGAGTACCGCGAGGCCCATCGTGTGGTCAGCGGATTGTTGCAGCGGGCACCGGAGGACCCCGGGGCACATCTGTTGATGGCTTTCATCCAGGCGGCCGGCGGGAATACCGCCGCCGCGCGCAGGGAAGCGGAGAGGGTGCTTCAGCTCAATCCCGCGGATCCCCAGGCTCGGAGCCTGCTGGAGTCTCTTCCCCGATAGCGGCGGGTGCCTCCTTGGGGGGAATCGTCACCGCGTTCCCTCCGAGGCGAGATGGGAAGCTTCGTCCATCGCAGCAGAGGCGGCCTTCAGGCAGGTCAGCACTTTCCTCGCTTCCTTGTCCCAGAGAGAAGCATCATGATCCTTCACCGCCTGCGTGAGCCCCGGGAACGGCCATGCGGCATACCCTGTGGTCAATCCCGGCGCGTAGAGGACGTGCCGGAACCAGGGCCGTCCCGTGAGTCCCTCCTGCGAGATCAGCTTGCGCTCCACGCCGACGACAGCATCATTGAGGCGCGCGAGAGACGCGGGGGACGGCTTCCCGCCTGATTCAAGCCCCTTGAGCGACGCATCGAGCGAGGCTGCCGAGCCGCGGAAAGCGACCAGCGCCTCGAGGATCGGAGAGAAGTCGGGCGCGAGAGGGGCCTTTTCGGGGGGTTTCTCCGCTCCCTCGGCCTTCCGCCGCTCCAGGATCGCACCGCGGCGCAGGATGTCCGCCTGTTTCTCGAGCTCCTCGGCGTAAGGCGCGTATCTCATCGGCACCACGTCGGCGCCCCCCAGTCGCATCGCCAGAAGACCGAAAAACCGCGCGGCGAGCGCGTGGTAGAGAAAATCCGGGTCGCCGAAATTCTTCATCCAGAAAAAATTGTCCAGGATGGAGTGGTAGACGCCGTAGCTCCCCGAGAAGCTGAAGCTCATCGACGCAATGCCCAGGTGATCCAGAAACACCGTGTAATCGGAGCCGGAGCCGAGGGCACCCAGCGCGGGCGCGAAGACCCGATCGGGGGTCTCCAGGCAGATGGGCTCCGAGTCGTTCCACTCCGCGCGCCGCGCTTGCCGCCAGAGTGCTCCGACGCTTTTTCCCCGGATCGGGTCCTGAAGATCTCCGGCCACTTCCAGAGCCAGGTCCCTGAGGGAGGGGATTCCTTCGACATCCAGATCCGGTCCCGTCACCGAAGAGTCGAGATTGACGTAGGCCACCGCTTTGGTCGCAAGCTCCGCGGCCAGATCCTCTCCCCATTCGGTGGAACCCACGAGCCCGTACTCCTCGGCGTCCCAGCTGGCGAGGAGGATCGTGCGCCGGGGTTTCCATCCGCCTTTGACGGCTTCACCGATTCCTCGCGCCGTCTCCAGGAAAGAAGCGGTCCCGGAATTCGGATCCACGGCGCCGTAGGTCCAGGCGTCCCGGTGGTTTCCCAGGATCACCCATCGCTCGGGCTCGGAGGCGCCGTCGAGACGACCCAGGACGTTCCAGATCGGACGCACGGCGTAGTCCATCTCGACGCTCATCTCGAGCTTGGCCTGTCCGGGTCCCAGGTGATACGCGAGCGGAAGGCCTCCCTGCCAGTCGTCGGGCACCCGCTTGCCTCCCATCGCGCGCAGGATTTTTTCCGCCTCGGAGTAGCTCAAAGGCAGCGAAGGGATTCGCGGGATTCCCTCCAGCTTCTCGCGAGGAAGTCGCCGCGCGGAGGGAGTGGAAGCGTAGCCCGGTGTCTGCGGGTCTCCGGGCCCGTGGCTCAGGAACTGCACCGAGCCGCGCTGGAAGGCCCCGGGAGGCCGCATGGGACCTTCAGGATAGACGTCCCCTTTCATGTAGCCGTCGTCCGCAGGATCGGAGAAGATCACCACGCCCGCAGCCGAGCGCTTCTGCGCCTCGTACACCTTCAAGCCCCGGAAGACCTTGCCGTAGCGCACGAGCACGATTCGCCCCTTCACCGCGACGCCCATCTCATCGAGCTTCTTGAAATCCTCGGCGGCCCCGTAATTCGCGTACACGACCTGCCCGGCGGCCTTGCCCGAGGCGCCGTATCCGTGAAAAGCGGGGAACGCATCGTGGCTGTAGGAGTCCTTGTCGCGCGGGTAGCCAGGCTCGACGAGCGACAGCTCCTGCTCGACGGGCTCGATCAGCTTGAGGGAGACGTGCTTCGGGTAGTTCAGAAGCACGGAGTAGGTGACGATGGAGCTCTTGAATCCGTACTCCTTCAGGCGGTCGTGCACCATCTGCGCCAGATCTCGATCGTTGTTGGTCCCTGCGACGTGAGGCTCCTCGGTCAGCTTGCGCAGCCACGTCTCGGCCTGCTCCGGCGTCGGGACGGCGAGGAAGGTCTGTTCTCCGCGGCTTTGGGTGCGGTCCGAGGTGGAAAAGAATCCGATTCGCCGCGAGGGCGGAGTGTCTGCGGCGCGGATCGGGATGAGGAGAGAAGCGGCAACAATTCCGAGGAAGCCTCCGAGGGAGCGCGCGGTCATCCAGGTCTCCTGAGTGCGAGGCGCCCGGGGTCGGCCGGGGCCCGGAAGGCGATAGGCTGTGCCGGGGTAAGCTCGCCTGTCAAGAGGACTCCAGGCGCGCAACGATGCTCAGGGCACGAGGCCCGCGACCGCGTGCTGGCCCCGTCGAGGATCGGTTCCGCTCACCTCGGCGCGCTGGTCCGTCCAGGCCGCCCACGTGCGTCCGAGAGAATCGACGGCGATGCCCGTGTAGTCCCCGATGAAGCGGGAATTGGGGCCGAACCAGAACGAGTGTTCCAGCTCGGAGAGAGCGCTGTCCACGCGCGTCGTGATACGGGAATCGACGCCTCCGGAAGGAGCGAATCTCAGCCGCGTCAGGGAATAGCCGTAGCTGCATTCCTCCTGGCCCGCCGAGTACGAGCGATCCATGTAGCCCACGTCCACCCTTCCGTCTGCCGCGACGGAGACCCAAGGGAAGAATTGATCGTTGGGAGTCGTATTCACAGGGACGACGCTCCACGTGCGGCCGCCATCCGTGGATCGTCCGAGGAACACGTCCAGGTCGGTGAGGAAGCTGCCGCCGGTGGGATCCCGCGTGCCGTTGCGATTGTCCGCAAACG
>DASYRY010000359.1:0-1724 GCA_036004025.1 Candidatus Polarisedimenticolia bacterium
CGCGTAGGTGTCCGCGAGAAACGGATCGAACGGCGCGAGGGGAAGCTCCCGCAACTGCACATCGGCGGTGCCCTTCAGAAGACGAAGGGAGATTCTCCCTTTCGCCTTGACCGTGCCTCCTCCCGCCAGGGACAGCGCGACTTCCGCGTCGGACGGCTCCGGGTGCGTGGAAGCGTTGTGCACCACGGCGGAGAATTCCGCCACGTCCACGCCGATCGGACGCGGCGTCTGGAGATCCTCCAGCCGTCCCTGGAATCGGTCGATCGTCAAGATCCCCACCTTGGCTTCGAAGGCCGGAGCAGCCGGACTCGGTGGACCCGGGGGGACCGTGACCGCTGTCGTGGGCGCCGGGGAGGCGGCCGCGGGAGGTCCGAAGAGCCGCTCCAGGTTGATCGTCCCGTCCGCCTCGATCCGCGCGGTGACGCGGCCGCCGGTGAGAGCGACCCGGGGGATCTCTCCTTTTCTCCCAAGAAGATCCATGCTCGCGCCGGACGCCTCGATCCTCGCAACCTCGATGACCGACGTCGTCGTGTCGCGCTCGGCGATGGCCAGATCCTGCACTACGAGCGATCCCTTCCGCAGCTCCATCTCCAGCTTGTCCGGGGCCCATTGCATCAGGTACGCCGCCCGAGCGTCGGCCTTTCCTTTGAGAATGTCGAAGGGGAGCGTCCCGCTGTAATAGGGGCCGTACTTGGGGAGCGCGACGTTCCCCAGGGTTAACTCTCCTTCCGAGCGGACCGGGTCGACGGAGAAGGTGCCGTTCCAGGAGAAGGTCTCCCCCGACTCGGTGCTGCCGGCAAAAGCATAGGGGTTCCGCTGATCCCGCCGGGTGACCAGATGATCGAGCCGCAGGCGGATCGGCCCGAGCCTCGAAATGAACGCAGGGCTCTGGGTGCGATCGGTCCATTCAAGGCTCGCCCCTTCGATTCTCAGGCGGCCGATCCGCACGAGGGGGGCGGGCGCGGGCGTCGCATCACCGGGAGGGACGCTGAGCCGGCTGATGATGTCGGAGACGTTCAGCGAGCCGCCGGGCTGCATCACCAAGCGACCCGAAAGCTCTTCCACCTCGATGGCGTCGAAACCATATTCTCCCCGCAGCCAAGGAAAGACCGCGAGGTCGACGAACAGCCGATCGCAGCCCAAGAGGCGCTCCTGCCCTGCGTCCCGGATGTCCAGCCCGAGAAGGGTTGCCGAGACCGTGAACGGATTCACCTTCACCTGTTGGATGGAGACCGCGCGCTGCAGAAACAGGCCCAGGTGCTTCACCAGGAGGGAGCGGAGGAGAGGAGGAGCGAGGAAGAATCCGGTGAGGGAGTACAGGACCGTCAGAATCAGCAGGAGGGCGCTGCCACGGACGACCCTGCGGCGGGTCCGCGAGACAGCCGGCTGTTCCGCCATGGACAACCCTCTCTCGAGAATCGAGGTCCGCTCGCACAGCGAGAGCAAGCCGGTCCGAGCTTCGTCAGAACGGAACGCTCCGGTTCGGACTTCTGCCTCTTTTTCCTCAGTGTCTGACTTTAGTCCGCCGCGAGAATCCAGTCAACGACTCGCGGGCACCCTCGATGACCCTCTTCCAAGGGGAACCATTGCGGATGCGCCATCGTAGTTGCAACCGGAAACCGGACGGCCCCTCTGCAACAGAAGAGGGTCGACACGCTGGGATGGGGAGCCTGTAATGAAAGCCGAACGTGTCGTGAGGTGGTGTCTTGCCGGCGCGATCGTGG
>DASYRY010000360.1:0-1778 GCA_036004025.1 Candidatus Polarisedimenticolia bacterium
GAGGTGTCCACCTCGCGGAGCCGGTTCTGCGCGGCGAGAATCAGGCGAAGGCGATCGGCATCGCGCCGCGCGAAGGGCAACAGCAGGATCGGCGGCGGACCCGTCGCGGGAAGCGGGTCCTCCTCGATCGCCAGGGCTCCCAGCGCCTCCAGCTCCCCGGCCACGTCGAAGACCTGTTCCTTCTCGGCGGGCTCATCGTCCTCTTCGTCGCGCGCCGGCGGGGAATGGCTCGCGCGCGTCTTCAGCAAGGGCAGGCCAAGGGGAACCAGCAGAGACCCCATCAGGAGAGGGGCCGTGAGGTCTTCGGGAGCGGCGAGACCGGCGTTCCGGTAGTCGTCGAGGCGGGAGAGGCTTCCCAGCAAGTGCTCTCCGTCCCGCTCGAGGGCCGCGTCCGCCTCGGGAAGCAGGTAGGCGAGGAGTCCCAGCTCATGGAGCAGCCGGAACGTCTGGCGCGAGGCGCCCTGGCGCAGGATCTTGTAGATCTCCTCGAGGATGCGCGCGGGGCTGCTCTTGACGATCTCGCCACGCAGGAAACGGATGGCCTCCAGCGTGTCGCGCTCGATGGCGAAGCCCAGTCGGGCCGCCAGGGCGACAGCTCGCAACATTCGCACCGGGTCCTCGCGGAACCGAACGGCTGCGTCCCCGATGGTGCGGATCGTCCGCGCATCGAGATCCTCGAGCCCGCCGACGAAATCGATCACCGAGAAGGTGGCGATGTCGTAGAAGAGCGCGTTCACGGTGAAGTCTCGGCGGAAGGCGTCCTCCTCCGGGCTCCCGAACGTGTTGTCCCGGCGGATCAGCGTCTCTCCGTCTTCGGGAGGCGCCTGCCGACGGAAGGTCGACACCTCCACCACCTTCCGTCCGAAACGCACGTGGCATAGGCGGAAGCGCCGGCCGATGATGAAGCAGTTCCGAAACAGCTTCTTCACCTGCTGGGGGTGCGCCGACGTCGCGATGTCGAAGTCCTTGGGCTTTCGTCCCAGCAGCAGGTCTCTGACTCCCCCGCCCACGAGGTAGGCCCGAAAGCCGTGGTTCTTCAGGCGATAGAGCACCTTGAGGGCATCCGCGTCGATATCCTTGCGGGATACCGTGTGCTCGGGTCGAGGCAGGATTCGGGGGGGCATCACGGCGGGCAAAGTAATCCCACACGAAAATTATACACGGGCGGGAGAGGGGGCCGCGCGGCGGCTCAGCCCCTGCGACCGATCTCGACCCGTCCCTCGCCCTGGTGCAGGACCTCGAGACGGACGCCCTCCGGAAAGAGCGCCTCGTCGCGAAAGACGGGCAAGGGGCGGCCGGGGTCCCGCACGAAAGCGTCCCCATCCGCCCTGAGCGCGCCGAGAAAGAGGAGTTCCCTCCATTTCAACCGTGGAATGGAAAACCCTCGCGCGGTCATGTGCACGTCGCCGAACGGTTCCAGGAAATCGTCGGGACTTCTCGGGGAGCCGGGGGCCCGGTCGGGGCCTTCGCGCGATCTCGGCGAGCCGGCTGGAGGCGCACCTTCAGGGGAGCAGGCGATCATCTTCCGGGCCATGTGCTCGAGAAGGCGAACCTCCTTCGGAGTCAAGTCAGTCCTCTGGAGCATGGCCTCCCACTCCCGGAAGTCGGATTGGTGATTCCGAAGGGGCAGGGCGCGGATGGCCCACAGTCCCTCACGCAGCAGGGCGAGCATCCGGCTCTTGTCGGCGTGGGTGGCCTGCCGCGCCGTCAACTCTCCGGCGCCCCCGGCGCGAGCGGCCCGGAACAGCTCGTAGGCCGCCACCATCACGGCATGTGAG
>DASYRY010000361.1:0-8235 GCA_036004025.1 Candidatus Polarisedimenticolia bacterium
GGTCACGTTGGGGGGTCGATGACTCAGGAGGTGTTCGGAATCACCGCTGATGAGCACCAGGGAGAAAACCACGGGGACGTCGTGGATCCTCCGGCTGACGACAAGCGTGGCCTGGGTCCCCACGGTCACGATCAGATCGGGCCGCATTCGCTGAAGGTTCTCGAGAAAGAGCTGCTCATTGGAGGCCCCCGAAGGCAGCTCGAGCTCCCGGACGTGAACCGTGCCGCGATTCGGGGCCAGGCTCTTGCGAAGACCCTCCACCGCCTGGTTGTAAGGGGCCAGGTTCCGACTCTTTACGACGACGATGAGCTTGGGAGACGCGGGATGGGCCGAGGGACCCCAGGGCAGAAGCGCAAGGGCCAGGATTAGGACCAGCCGTCCTCTGACTGATGACATCTTCCAACCATCCGCGAATCTATGCGAAAGAAGTACGACGCCAAATATATTGATAATTGTGATTCTAGCAATATTATTTTAATACTTGTATTGCAATAGTTTAATTGATTAACTATGCCAATTGCACCGTTTTGGTTCTCATCTATATCGCCCATTAATCACGACCATTCCAAGAATTGTGATAGCGATGTACCATTTAGAATATTCATGTACTTACTTGACTCATATCGATTAATGACTATTTATATTGTCGTCGATCTGGAGTCTCGGTGACCCATCACCGAGCGAAGACGTCAAGCATGTCACGGGGGGTCAAGGAGCCATGCAGGCGAAGAGGCGCATCGTTCGAGCCATCCTCACGACGGTCCTGGTGTTGGGAGGGATCGCCTCCGGCGCCTGGGCCCAGGCCAACATCACGGCCTCCATCGAGGGCTACATCCTGGATGACGCCGGAAACTTTATTCCGGGCGCGAGCGTCGTCCTGCTCAGCCCGGCCATGAATACGCACCGGGAGCTCATCAGCAGCAGCGAGGGGCGTTTCGCTTTTTCTGCACTCCCCGTGGGAACGTACACGCTGAAGGTGAATCTCATCGGCTATCCCCCCTACGAGATGCAGAACATCCAGCTGAATCCGCGCGACAGCCGCGCTTTCGACGTGACGCTCAAGCACGGATTGCAGGAGAAAGTGGTGGTCCTCGCAGAGAGGAGTCTCGTGGAAACGGACGTGACCTCCGATCGCGATATCCTGGACTCCACTTACATCAACAACGTTCCGTTGATCGCGCGCCGTTACCAGCAAATCCTGACCTTGTTCCCCGGGGTCAGCAACGATGAGGGGTTCAGCCTCGCCCAGTACCATATCCGCGGCAGCAGGGTCACGCAGAACGGCTTCCGTCTGGATGGAGCCACCGTCAATGACTCCGTAACCGGGACGTTCGGCCTGAACGTCAACCAGAACTCGATCGAGCGCTTCGAGCTCGAGAGGGGCGGCTTTCAGGCGGAATACGGAGAGCAGTCGGGAGGAATCGCCAACATCGTCACGAAGTCGGGAACGAACGAGTTCCAATTCTTCTATTCCGGCTTCTATCGGAACGCGGATTTCGCCAGCGACCTGAAAGACTTCGACCAGGTCATCGCGGCCGGGGACTCGGACGGCATCTCCACCAACAACCACAATCCGCGACCCGAGACGCAGCAGTGGCAGGAGGTGGCGGCCGGCGGGCCCCTGGTGAAGGATCGCGTCTGGTACTTCTCCTCCTTCCAGTACTGGCAAGAGGACGTCGGGTCCATCTTCAACGACGGCATGAGTCGTGGAGACCGTTACAATTTCCAGTTCAAGACCACCTGGCAGGTAAGTCCCGACAACACGCTGGTCTTCAATCTGGCCACCGATCCGGCTCGATTCTCGGACGTGATCACCGACGCCCGTTTCGCTCCCGGGACCAACATCGACCAGACGCAGGGCGGATACTTCTTCCAGGCCCGTGACACCCACATCTTCAGCCCGACCGCGTTCCTGGAGAGCCAGCTGTTCCTCCATCACCAGTACCTGACGGCGCGGCCCGTGGATACCTCTCTCGGAGCCTTTACCATCACGCTCTCCGACGGGGACCCCTCCGATGGAATCGGCACCAGCAATTCCGCACAGGCCTTCGCAGGCGCGTATCCCAATAACCAGGATCGGTCGACGCTGAGGTCCCGGCTCAGCGAGGCCGTGACCCTGAAGATCGCTTCCACCCACACCATGAAGACCGGGCTCGATTACTCGTTCGTGGACTTCACGGGAGCCAACCGATCCCGGCCCACGTTCCTGGACGTCACCGACTACGACCCCAGCTTCGAGACGGGGGGTCCGAACTACGGCTATCGCGAATTCCTGAAGTACGACTACCTCTCCGACGAGAGGACGGACCGACAGGATCGAGAGCTGTCGGTGTTCGCGCAGGACACCTGGACCCCCAACGCGCACTGGACCACGGACGCAGGAGTGCGCATGGATTATCAGTCGTTGATCGGCGACAAGAATGTCGCGCCGCGCGTGGGGGTGTCCTACGATCCGAGCGGGAAGAGCAAGACCAAGATCTACGGCAACTGGGGTCGCTATTACGACAACATCTTCTCCGACTTCGTGGATTTCGCCCGGGCGGACGGATACCAGACGACCCTGGTCATCACCGACGACATCAACAATCCCGGCAGCTACTACGAGTCGGCGCCGTTCTACGTATACGATTACGTCGTGGACGGATCCCTGAAGTCTCCTTACCGGGACTCCGCCACGATGGGAGTCGAGCAGTCGCTTCCCTGGGACATGGCCGTGGGCTTATCCTACACGTCCTGGAAAGGGCGCAATCAGCTCCGCACCACCATCACTACCGATCTGACAGGATTGAACGTCTCTCCCGGATCCACCGGCGCCGTGGTCTTCGACAGTATGGGTAGGTCCCGCTATCGAGGCACGGAGCTTGTGGTACGGAAGGCTTTCAGCCATCGCTTCGAGCTGCTCGCCTCCTACACTCGCTCCCGCGTGGAAGGAGACACATCGACGGACTTCGGGTTCGAGAAGCGTCAGGATGCGCGTTCCCTGGATTTCACGCGGCTGCGATACGACCGACCCAATGTCATCAATTTCTCGGGATTCTGGAAGCTTCCCGCCCGACTCGATCTGACGATGATCTATCGAAGCATGTCAGGCACTCTCTATAGTCCTACCGTCTTTTCACCCGGCACCGGAGTGACCATCGATCCGGCCCAGGGGAAGAACTCACGCCGGCAGCCGTCCCTGCAGAGCATGGATCTCTCCCTGAGCCGCAGCATCCCCGCAGGGAAGAGCCAGATCCGGATCACGGGCCAGGTGTTCAACCTCCTGAACCATATGAACGTCGTATCGGTGGACACCTTCGGTGCGTCAGCCGGTCAACCCGTGGATGTGGACTACGGAAGGATTTTCCAGGTGGGTTTGGAGTTTCGCTACTAGGGAGCAGGCTCTACTCGATCATCATCTCTTCGGGACTGCTCGCGGACGCATAGAGCTTCCTCGGCACCCTGCCGGCCTCGAAGGCCAGCCTCCCCGCCTGTACCGCCATCCGCATGGCTCGAGCCATCTGAACGGGGTTCTTCGCTCCCGCCACCCCCGTGTTCATCAGCACTCCATCGCATCCCAGCTCCATCGCGATGGCCGCGTCGGAAGCGGTCCCCACGCCCGCGTCGACGATGACGGGAATGTCGCGGATTTCCTGCAACAAGAGTCGGAGGTGATTCCTGTTCTGGATGCCCAGGCCCGAGCCGATGGGAGCGCCCAGAGGCATGATGGCCGCCGCCCCGGCGTCCCTGAGCTTCTTCGCGATTACCAGGTCATCGGACGTGTAAGGCAGAACGGTGAAACCCTCCTTGACCAGCACGCGGGTCGCCTGGAGAAGGCCTTCCACGTCGGGGAAGAGAGTCCTGGGATCCCCGATGACCTCGAGCTTGAGCAGGGATGAGAGGCCAAGCTCGCGCGCCAGCAGCGCCGTGCGCACTGCTTCCTCGGCGGAATAGCATCCTGCGGTGTTCGGGAGGATCGTGTACCGGCTCAGCCCAGGAGAATCCAGCAGAGAGCCCCGCCCCCCCGAAGAGAGATCGATCCGGCGCACCGCGACCGTGACGATCTCGGTCCCGGAGGCCTCCAGGGATTCCTCCATGAGCGCCGGGGTGGCATACTTCCCCGTCCCTAGGATGAGACGCGATCCGTAAGCGACGCCGCCCAGCTCCAGACTTCGGCCAGGGGCGCGAGATGCCGGGCTACCTTCGCCGTTCAACCGCCCCCCACGAACCGGACGAGCTCGAGGCGATCCCCTTCGGCAAGCTCCGTATCCGAGTGTCGACTGCGTGGCACGACTTCACGATTTCGCTCGACCGCGATCCTTCCTTCCGGAAGCTCCAGCGCCCGCAACAGGGCGGCGATGGTGGTGCGGTCGGGACACTGTCGCTGTTCCCCGTTCACGAACACTTTCATCGACTCAGGCTCCCTCACTGCCATGATCCACGAGCCACTTCAGTTCCACGCTCTCCTGGCCCAGCGTAGCTTGAAGCAGAAGCGCGGCGCTTCCCCCCTCGCTGGGCGGAAGCGTGACCACCCCCTGGAAAAGCCCTCGGGCATCCGTCTTGCCTTCCAGGAGCGTCCTGGGCTTTTCCACCGGCGTGATCAGGCGCAGCGAAACCTTCGCGCCGTGTACCGGCAGGGACGAGAGCTCGCCCCGGACTCGAACGGACAGATCGAGCGGCTTGCCTTCCTCGAAACCCGCCGGCGACTCCAGGCTCACTTGCAGGTTCTCGGGCCCCAGGTCATGGGCCAGGTAGTCGAGCACCAGCTCTTCCAGGCCTCGCTCCGAATGTGTCCCTGCCCCGAACGTCTTGACTCCCTCCGGATCGTACCGTCCTTGGCGGACGTTGAGCACCATGCGCTGGTGCTGCGCCTCCAGCCGCTCTGCCACGGCCTTGGGATCGGGTCCCGAATCCAGCAGGTCCTCATACGAGGCCCGGTGAGACGCGAGGATTTCGCCGCCCAGATAGATCATGGACTCCAGGACGGGGTTCTCGACTCCCTTGTCCTCCGTCTGGATGTGGTAGATGCGACCGCTGTATTCGACGTCGGTGTTGAAGCCGGTGATCACATTCCCCTCGCGCACGAAGAATACCACGAACCCGGCGATCGCTGAGCCCGCGGCGCTTCACGGCGCTTTCGTCTTCTCCGGCGGGCAGCCTCCCGCGAGCGCGATCCCTTTGCGCGCCGCGGCGGCCGGCTTCCCGCCTATCTTCAGCCGGCGAGCCGCCTCGAAGTGGGTGCATGCGGAGCGAGCATCTCCAGTGAAATGATCCACGAATCCCAGATAGACGAGATCCCACGCCACGATGCGTTGATGAGAACCGTCGAAGCTGAGCGACAGTCGAAGCTCCTCACGTGCCCGAGCCCAATCGGAGGCGAAGAACAACGCCCTGGCCCGAAAGAAGTGGGGATGATACTCAAGGGGAGAGTCCCCCTCCATGCGCAGAGAGGGGTCGTAGAGATCCGATTTCTTCATCAGGCGTGCCGCATCGAGCCGATGCGGGTCGCCCTCCGACCTTTCGGCGGCGTACTCGGGGAGGGCCAGCGCCATGCCCTTGCGCATTTCGAGGTCCGCCCGATCGGCCAAGAAATTGTAGAACTCAGGATCCAGAAGCGTCGTGCTCGGATGGAGCTCGTTCACCAGGCGGGCCCTCTCCATCCATGTGTTGTGCTTGCTCAGATAGACCTGGGAAAGCTCGAAATGGGCCTCCGGATTGTGCGGGTTCGCCGAGAGAATCGTCAAGAGCTTGCGCTCGGCGGCGTCCCAGTTGAAGTTCTGCAGATCGGCGCGAGCCTCCTGCCGGAGCTGCTCCTCCACGACTTTCCGGTTCGTGGAGAGGCCCAGGCTCCCGAGCCAGAGATCGGCCAGCAGACGCGGAGCTTCGGGGCCCTTGGCGAGCGAGGGGTCTCTCAGCTCCAGAGCGGCGACGCGCAGGTGTCCGCGAACGGCTTCCGCTCTACCACGCGTGACGTGGGCCCAGGAGATCCATGTGGTGTCCCGAGGTTGACGCGCGAGGACCTCTCCAGCTTCCCGCTCTGCCGTTTCGGGATCTCCGTTGCGAATAGCCAATCGCGCAAGCAGAAGATGCGCCTCGACACGATCGGGATCGATCGCGAGAATCCGCTGGAGCTCGCGGCGAGCTTCCGAGTCCCTACGGTCCAGGAAGAGACCTCGAGCCTCCTCCAGGGACTGCAAACCCACTCCCGCATCGGGGATGGGAGCGCGCGGAGCGGCGCTCTGCCCTCGGCTCCCGTCCTTGAGCTTCGATGCCTGGAGCGCGCGGGACCACCGTGCCGTCGCATGGGAGAGGGACTCGCCCATGAGATCCTTGAAGGGCGCCGCCACCGCTCCGTCGCGAGAGTTGCGGTACAGCTGCTTCAGAGACTCCAACCTTCCCTCCTCCATCAGGAATCTCAAGAAGGAGGCCGCTGCGAGCCCATGTCTCAGATCCGCATCGAGCGGGTCCGCGGCCGAGTCGAACACTCTTTCCCAATCGACCCCCGGCTCGTTGTCGAGAAGCCGAGCCGCCCAGTCCTCGAGAGGTCTTCCTTCGAACTCAGCGGTCGTGGCCAAGGCGAGCGACAGCCGGAGCATCGAGGACCCCGCGCCGCCGAGCTGCCGGTAGAGGAGCACTATCGCGCTGAGGTAAGGCTCCGGATCGTCACCCTGAAGGCGATGCAGCGAATACGACCCCGGCTCCAGGTGAACAGGGCCGCCATCTCCGGTCTCACGGAACTTCTCGTCCGCGGAGGCGTAGAGATAGACGACGATGCGCTCTCCTGCGTCGGGCAGGCGAAGCGATGCGTGCATCTCCCCCAGGGCACTCTCCTCCAGCGCGGCGAGCTTCTTGACGCGCGCCGCCTCCGTGCGTGAAGGGTCGAATCGGAAGAGGAAGTGTCTCGTCTCGAGACCCGCCCAACCGCGATGGTCCGGGCTGAGCCTGGGCCCCCGCGCCGGCTTCCATCGCCGACAGCTGGGCTTTTCGAAAAACCCACTCTCCACGACGTGGCGCCCTCGAAACAAGACGTAGTCGGTCTCCCCGTAGGGAAGCTCCTCGAGCTCGAGGAGCGCCCTCGGCTGGGTCGAAGCAACACTGAGAACGTACTTCCCTTCCACGAACGGGCTCGGTCCCAGAGACACCAGGACGAGGTCCTCCCCTTCGTATCTCCTTCCCGAGATCTCGAACGCCGATGGCTCCGCCCGAATACCGATTCGTTCCAGCGATCTCACGAGGAAGGGGTTCGAGGAGACCGTCCCGACCAGGATCAGGTGCTGGCGCAGCGCCAGGCGATCGTCCCCGCCTCTTACGGCGCGTGCATAGGGACGCTTCCAAGTCTCGGAGCGGGCCCAGTTCCATTCCTGGACCCCACCCCACCGGCGTATCAAGCGCTCCCACGAATCTCCCCCGTCGGCCGGGCTCATCTGCCCGTAGACGAGAGAGACCCACATCGCGGTTTGATACGGCCCTGCATTGAGCCCAGGAATCCTTCGCGCCCAGTCCCGAACCACCTTGGGCCAGAAATCGCTGAGCGGGCCCTTCAGATCGCACTCGACGCGGCGCGCCGCGGCCGCACCCCCGCCGTCGAGGATGAGCAGAAAAAGGACAGACGCGCTCCCTAGAGCAAGAGACATTCGGTGCTTCATTGTTCCAGGCGTATGACGAGCCCGCGGCCGTCGGAGAATTTCAGAATGCCTCCGCTTCCACTCACCCAAAGGGTGTATCCCAGCTCGGGAACCCGGCAGCGAAAGCAAGGGATGGGAAGAGCGAAGACCTCGAGCGTCTCTTTTCCTTCCACGCTCACGCTCACCTCCAGCTTCCTGGGAGCGGGCGGCGCGAGAGGATGCGGGGCCAGATGGAAATCGAAACGGGATTCTCCGGCCGGAAGCAGAACCGTCCGATGTTTCGTCTGGCCGACCCGCCATTCGTCGGCGGCGAACATACGCTCCCAGTGGCCCATGGAAAGGGGATCCAGCAGAACCGCACCCCTGGCATCGGCGATGGGAATGTTCTCGGGATCACCTCCACCCCGGAAGACAAGGGACGCCGGATCGTTTTCGAGATTCAGGCTGAAGGACACGGAATCTCTTCCCTCCGAGGTCTTCTGGTAGGTGGAGTACTCCGACTCCTTCTGGAACACCTTCTGGACTCGATAGCTCAAGGCTCGCCGGGCGAAGTCGTATCGCACGGAGGAGTAGCTGACGAGGCTTCCAAGGCTGCCGACGGCGCGCAGATCCAGCACTTGGGTCTGGCTGA
>DASYRY010000362.1:0-3322 GCA_036004025.1 Candidatus Polarisedimenticolia bacterium
CTGTGCTGGTCCCACTTGTAGCTGTGCCAGCACTGCACCATGCGCACGCCCCGCTCCGAGAGCCGGCGTGCGAGCAGACACTGCCACCCGAAATCCCGGGTGTCCTCCTGGTCGAGTCCGTAGAGCTTCCTGGTCGCTTCGGACTCCTTGTCGACATCAAACGCCTCCGGCGCCTGCGCCTGCATCCGGAAGGCGAGCTCGAAGGCTTCGATGCGCGCCTCCAGGTCGGGGTCGCGCTCCCGCGCCTCGGCATGCAGCGAGTTCATCTTCTGCAGCATCTCGAGTTCGTAACGCTGATGCTCAGGCAGCAGGTCCGAGCCGGTCAGATACGGAATGGGTTCCTTGGAGATGTCGGAGACCTTCATCCCCGAGTTGCCGATCGCAGTCCCCTGGTAGTTTCCCGGGAGGAAGCTCGAGCTCCAGTTGCTCTGCCCACCGTGTCCGAGAGAGGGCTTGATCGTGATGAATCCCGGCAGGTCCTGGTTCTCCGTCCCGAGGCCGTAGAGCAGCCACGCGCCCATGCTCGGCCGCTTGAAGGAGAACGTGCCGGTGTGGAACTGCAGCAGGGCGGCGCCGTGGTCCACGCCGTCCCCAACCATCGAGCGGATCACGCACAGGTCGTCGGCGCACGACGCGACGTTCGGGAAGAGCTCGCTCACGGCGATGCCGCTCTGGCCATACTGGCGGAACGTCCAGGGGGACTTCATGAGACCCTGCACGCTGTTTTCGCCGAAGGTGAGCAGGCGCTTGAAGGGGAGCGGTTTGCCGTCGTCCTGGATCAGCCTCGGCTTGGGGTCGAACGTGTCGATGCTCGAGGGCCCGCCGTGCATGAAGAGGACGATGATCCTCTTCGCCCTGGCCTCGAAGTGAGGCGGCTTCGGGCTGAGCGGCCCGGACGCGTGGGAATCCCTTTCGAGGAGCGGATACACCCCGAGCAATCCGAGGCCCGATGCCGCCTGGCGCAGCATTGCCCGGCGCGAAAATCGCGCGCTCCCGTTGATTTGCATGGCTCGATTGCCGCTGACGGTGATCATATCTAGAACAACTCCTGCACAGGACTCCCGGTCACGTCGTTGATCGAGTTGGCGATCTTGAGCGGGCGGCCGATCGGATGCATGTACTCTTTGGTCCAGTCGATCCCGAATGCCTGGTAGATGGTCGCGAACACGTCTCCGATCGTCACGAGCCGGTCCGCAACCTCGCGCCCTCTTTCGTCGCTGGCGCCCACGATGCGCCCTCCCTGGATGCCCCCGCCGCCGAGGAGCACGGACCAACAGTTCGGCCAGTGATCGCGCCCCAGCTTCGCGTTGTAGTCGGGAGTGCGGCCGAATTCCCCCATCACGAGCACGATGGTCGAGTCCAGCATCCCGCGCGCGGCCAGGTCTGCCAGCAGGGCAGAAAGCGTCTGGTCGAGTGGGTTCGCCAGCTTGTCCTTGACGGACTTGTCGTGGTTGGTGTGCGTGTCCCAGCCGCCGCTGCCGGAGGCGGTGACGAACCGGCTCCCCGCGGCCACGAGGCGGCGGGCCAGCAGCGCGCTCTGTCCTGCGGGATGGCGGCCGTAGGCGTCACGGGTCTGGGCGGACTCCTCGGCCAGGTCGAAAGCCCGGCGCACCGAGGGAGAGAGGAGCATCTCCCAGGCCTTTTCCCGGAAGGTATCCGAGCCGGAACGCTCCGCCTCCGCGACCTTCTGCCTGTAGAGCCGATCGACGATAGCGAGGAAGGACTTCCGATCCTCCATCGTGGCGGCGGTGAGAGACTGCGGAAGGCTCAAGTCGGGGAGCCTGAACTCCGGAGAACTGTTCCGAGCCGCTTCCGGCTCCCCGCTGGTCTTGGCCGCGGACACGGACATCGGGTCGTACTCGGCGCCCAGGAAGTGCGCCCTGAAGTGCTCCTCGTAGGCGCTGTTCATCTTGGGCACCATGACGTAGGGGGGGACCGCGCCGCGCGGCTGCATTTCCTTGGTGATGATCGATCCCAGGCTCGGGAACTTCATCGAGGGATTCGGGCGATGGCCGGTGATCGCGTAGTGGTGGGCGACGCCGTGATTGTTTTCCTCCGTGCGGAGCGATCGAATGATCGAGATCTTGTCCATCTGCCGGGCCAGCCGCGGGAAGAGCTCAGAGACCTGGATTCCGGGAACCCGGCTCGGGATTGCCTTGAAAGCGGAGTTCGGCTTGGGATCCCACGTGTCGATATGGCTCGGCCCGCCGTCGAGCCAGATCAGGATGCAGCTTTGGGCTTTCGCGCCGGTGGATGCGCCCCTCGCGGCCGCGCGGCTCACCGCCTCGAGATATTGGCTGAGGCTGATCCCGACGAAGTTCAGGGCGCCCAGCCGGAGGAAATCGCGGCGCCCATAATGGCCTCCGCTGCACAGGCCGCACGGTTTCGCTTTCATATCACTCGTCCTCGTCGCTCGGCTCAGTGGTTGGAGGAGAACTCCTCGGAGCTGACCAGAGCCCAGAGCAGCTGCTCCAGCGCTTGCCGGCGCGCCGGCTGCCGCGTGATGGCCCTGCGCAGCTCCGTCACCTCCTGCGGGGTGGGGAACCGGGAGAGGGCCGCCAGGTAGAGCTCTTCGATTATCTCTCCGTCGGATGCGCCGCGGCGGATCAGTCGGTCCAGGCGTCCGCTTTCCCGGGAGAGCTTGTCCGTGAACGTAGACCCCACGAGCGTGTGGAGCGCCCTTGCCACACTCGGTTTGTTCGAACGCTCCGGCAGAACATCGCGCCCGGGCCGCTCGAAAGCGTCCAGGAAGCGCGACTCGTAAAGGGCCGGGTATTTCAGTTGGATCGCCCGCGTCCCCGGCGGCATCTTCCCGTTTTCCGCCGTCGTGAAGATCTCCGGAACGCCGGTCGCGCTCGAAACCGCGTCCAGCAAGACCTCCGCGTCGAGCGGCCGCGGGAGGCAGTGAGAGTAATGGATGCGATCGTCTTTGTTGGTCTCGTTGGGCGCGCTCGACAACTGGTAGGTCCTCGACTGGACGATCTGCCGCATGAGTCGCCTGAGATCATGGCCGTGCTCACGAAGCTCGCGAGCGAGGGCGTCGAGCAACTCGGGATCCGCCGGCGGGTTGCTCCAGCGGAAGTCGTCGACCGGATCGACGATGCCCCGGGCGAAGAAGCAACCCCAGATGCGGTTGACGGCGGTCTCGGCGAAGTACGGGTGCGCCGTGATCATCGCCGCCAGGGCCAGGCGCGGATCCTTCTTCTCGGCTTCCGAAAGAGTCCGCCCGTCGAAGAACCTCGGTTCGACCTGCTTGCCGATCCGCGGGTGCCGGATCTGCTTGAAGGCGAGGGAGGTCGCGCCCATGTCGCCCAGGTCGACC
>DASYRY010000363.1:0-5417 GCA_036004025.1 Candidatus Polarisedimenticolia bacterium
CGGCGTACCTGCTCTTCGCCCGTCGCGACCCTTCCCGCCGGACCTACGTTTTGTGCGGCGCGCTCTGGGGCATCGCTTTCTTCCTTTTTCAGGGAACGGCCTTCGACATCGCGGCGATGTTTCTCTGCCTCTCCTATGTCCACCGGAAGTCTCTGCGGGCGGCTCTGGCTTCGGGAGCGTGTCTCCTGTTCGGCTTCTCCGTGGTGACGGCCGCCGTGTCGCTCTATTTCGTCTCGCAGGGGACCCTCGAAGAGGCGGCGCACAGCATGCTGCTCAGGCCGATCCTGGGGTATGCCCGACTCGGGCCGAAGAGTACCAGCGCCGTCGAAATGATCCAGGCCCGGATTCACCTCGCTTACTTCTGCTCCCGGAAGCTGCTTGCCGCATTCTCGCTTCAGTGGCTCGCCGTCCTGGCGGGCGTTTGCCGCATCGTCATGGATGGGTGGAAGCGAGCGAGTCTGACGCAGGAACCCGGGGCATCCCGAGAAGACGAGAGCCGGGCCCGTCTCATGTTCTGCGGCTGCCTGGTGTGGCTGGCGGCGGATCTTCTCGGAGTCCTCGCCACCGGGCGGTTTTACGATCACTACATGCTGCCGTTTGTTCCATGGCTCACGCTCGCGTGCATGTTCTGGATGCGGGGGATGGATCGACCGTCGAGGGCCACCCTCGCAACCGGGGTGATGGCCGTGCTCTATGTCCTCGCCGCGTGCCATCTCGGCGCCAGCGCGTGGCAGGACGGACTGAGCCCCCGCAAGGTCCGGCGCTCGCAGGGCATCGCGGAGTTCATCAGGACCCACACCCGGAAGGACGAGCGGATTTTTCTCTACCGTTTCGGCGGCATGGACGTCTTCTACCTTTCGGAAAGACTGCCCAGCAACGGCATCTACGAGTATGTGGACATGTGCGAAAACCACATCAAGGACAGGGAGCTGGCGGCGGCGAAGCGCGAGGAGCTCCTCAATCGCCCCCCCGCGGTGATGGTCGTAGACCCCTCGGTGGGGACCGACGCTTGCGACTCGAACGAATTCTTCGAGAATCTGATCCGCGAGAACTACAGGCGCGAGACCGTCATCCTGGGATCGGAAGTCTATGTGCGGAATGCGGACTCGCGCCGAGGCGAGGGAGGATTCATGACGCCGGAAGGAAGGTCCGGCCCGAGCGCGCCAAGTCCTTGAGCAAGGGAACCGGCCGAAAGCGCGCATCGTTCATCGAGGCGAGCCGATCCATCCGCTGGACCACCTCGGCGAGTCCCAGGGTGTCGGCGTAACGCAGCAGTCCTCCGCGGAAGGGCGGGAATCCGGTCCCCATCACCATCGCGAGATCCACGTCTGCGGGCGTGCGGGCGATCCCCTCCACGAGGCACAACGCGGCCTCATTGATCATGGGGAGGACCATACGGTCCATCATTTCCCCATCGGGGGCGGTTCGCCCTCCGCGGTCGTTCACGAGCGCGTAGACGGTGGGATCCGGACGCCCGCGCTTTTCGCCGTGCCAGCGGTAGAACCCGCTGCCGCTCTTCTTGCCCATGCGGCGCTCGGCGTAGGCCCCTTCCAGGATCCGCGGCGCGCGCACCCTGTCTCCGAAAGCTTCCGAGAGAATCCGCTCGACCTTGTGGGCCACGTCGATTCCGATCTGATCGAGCAGCTCGAAAGGCCCCATCGGCATCCCGAAGCGCTTCATGGCCCGGTCCACGATCTCGATCGGCGTCCCTTCCCGCAGCAGGTGGAGCGCCTCGCTCATATAGGCCATCAGGATCCGGTTGACCAGAAACCCCGGGCCGTCGTTCACCACCACCGGGGTCTTCCTGAGCCTCCGGACCAGCTCCACCACGGTGGCGACGGCTTCGTCCGAGGAGGCCGTCCCGCGCACCACCTCCACCAGCGGCATCTTGTCCACGGGATTGAAGAAGTGCATGCCGAGGACGTTCTCGGGGAAGCGGCACCCCTCGGCGATGAGGTCGATCCGCAGCGACGAAGTGTTGGTCGCGAATAGGCAGGCCCCGCCGGTGACCTGCTCCACCTCCGAGAGGACCCGCTTCTTCACGAGGAGGTCCTCTACGACCGCTTCCACCGCCACAGGCAGGGTCTCGAAGCCGGCATACGTCGTGGTGGGGACGATCCGGGCCATCCGCGTCTCGACTTCCCGCGCGGACTGGCGGCGGCGGCGTGCCTCCCTCTCGAACACCTCGCGCGCGTGGCGTAGGCCCATTCCTAGAGGCTTCAGGTCCACGTCCTTCATGCGCACCGTGATCCCCGCGGCCGAGGCGACCTGCGCGATCCCGCCTCCCATCATTCCCGCGCCGAGAAGCCCCAGGCGGCTGACCTTGCGCGGCCTGGCCCCGGGATCCAGCAGGGCGAGCACCTTCTTCGCATCGCGCTGCATCAGGAAGAGCCCCGTCAGATTCTTCCGAGCCGGGGTGGCCACCGCCTCGCCTAGAAGCTGCGCCTCTCGGGTCAGGCCGTGCTGCAGATCCGTCCCCACTCCGCGCTCGATCGACTCCAGCGCCTTGAACGGGGCGGGGTAGTGCTGCGGATTCACCGTCGCCTCGGCCCTCCTGCGGGCCATCGCGAAGAAGACGCGCCGAGCGGGCGGAAAGAATCGCGCCAGGCGGCCCGCCCATCCCGATCCGGATCGACGGGGTGGCGAGTAGGTCTTCGACGAAACCTCGCGAATCCAGTCCAGCGCTTCCCGGAGGACGTAATCGGGGGGGACGCAGCGATCCGCCAGGCCCACATGTCCGGCGGAGCGTCCCCGCCGCGACTTTCCCGTCAGGATCATCTCCACGGCCACGGGGAGCGCAATCCTCCTCGGCAGACGCTGCGTTCCTCCCCAGCCGGGAATCAATCCGAGGCGCACCTCCGGAAGACCGATCTCGGTCCCGGAATCGTCGCCCGCGACGATGGCGTGGCACGCCAGGACAAGCTCGGTGCCTCCACCCAGGCAGGTCCCTCGCACCGCCGCCACGACCGGAAAGGGGAGCGCCTCCAACCGGTTGAAAAGGTCCTGCCCGTAGACGGACTTGCGCTCCGCTTCGTCGGCGGATCGGATCTTGGCGATCTCCTCCACATCGGCGCCCACGATGAAGGAATCCTGGCGCGCGCTGCGCACCACGAGCCCGCGAGGGCGATCCTGGCGCGATTCGAGATCCTCGAGGATGTGTTGGAGCTTTTCCATCACCCCGGCGTCCAGGATGTTCAGGGCTCCCTCGCCTCGATCGAAGACGAGGTGCGCGATTCCCTCCTTGTCGACACTCAGCTCGAGAGGGGTTTTCCCAAGCGTCATGATACCTTCTCGACGATGATGGCGGCGCCTTGTCCGCCTCCCACGCAGAGCGTGGCGAGACCCAGGTCCTTTCCACGCCTGATCATCTCCAGGCAGAGGGTAAGCACCAACCGCGTACCCGTGCAGCCGACGGGGTGCCCCAGGGCGATGGCGCCTCCGTTCACGTTCGTGACGCTTCGGTCCATCTCCCCGATCGCCTCGGATCGACCCAGCTCCTTCCGGGCGAACTCCCTGGAGGCGAATGCCCGCTCGCAGGCGATCACCTGGGCCGCGAACGCCTCGTTGATCTCGACCAGCTTGACGTCCCGGAACTCGGCTCCGATGCGACGCAGCGCGAGCGGGGTGGCAAAGGCCGGCCCCATCCCCATGGCCGCCGGATCGCAGCCTGCGAACGCCCACGAGCGGATTCGTCCCAGGATCGGGTATCCCGCCTCCTTTGCCCGCTCTTCGGAGGCGAGGACGAGCGCCGCGGCCCCGTCGGTGATCTGGCTGCTGTTTCCCGCCGTCACGGTTCCGAACCGGCGGTCGAAGATGGGACGGAGCTTCGCCAGCGCTTCCAGCGTCTGCGAAGCTCGAAACCCGACGTCCTCAGCCACCACTTCCTCGTATCGCGGAGGCGCGAACACGGGGGCGATCTCCTCGCGGAACCGTCCGGAAGTCGTGGCATGGGCCACGCGCCGGTGGCTCTCGAGGGCGAAAGCATCCTGCTCCTCGCGGGTGATCTGGTAGCGCTTGGCCAGCACTTCGGCGGTTTCTCCCATGTTGAGCCCCGCCACCGGATCGGTCAGTCCGACTTCCAGCCCAACCACGGGCTTGAAATGGCGCGGCCGGAGCTTCAGAAACGCGGCGAGGCGCCCGGAAGCGCTCTTCGCGCGCATCGCCCGCATGAAAAGATCCTGGGTCTGTGGAAGGTAGAGGAAGGGGATTCGCGACATCGACTCGACGCCGCCCGCCAGGATGAGATCCGCCCCGCCCGACTCGATCCGGATCGCGGCGTCCACGATGGACTGGATCCCGGAGGCGCAGTTCCGGTTGACGGTGTAGGCGGGAACCGATTTCGGAACGTTGGACCGCAAGGCGATGACCCGCGCGATGTTGGTCGCGTCGGCCGGCTGGGCGACGTTGCCGAAGATCACCTCGTCCAGCTCTTCCGGATCCACGGTGGAGCGCGCCAGGGCCTCGGAGGCGGCCACCCGGCCTAGATCCACCGCGGAAATCCTCTGTAAGGCGCCCCAGGCTTTGACGAACGGCGTACGGGCGCCTGCCAGGATCACCGCAGTGCGGGGCATCGGGACCCGGTCTCCTATTCGGGAGTCGAATCCGAGGACTCGTCAGCCTCGTGACCGACCGCGTGCTTGCTCAGGCCGTATTGTTCCAGCTTCTTGTAGAGATTGCTCCGGGGCGTATCGATCGCCTTGGCGGTCGCGGAGATGTTCCACTCGTATTCCTTGAGCTTCTCCACGAGAAACTGCCGCTCGGTGGAGTCCTTGAACTCCTGAAGCGTCCGGTACTGCGAGAGGGCCGGCGCGGGCGGCGCCGTCCTGGCCCCCCTCAGCGGGACGAGATCATCCGGAGTGATGACGTTGGCTTCGGCCATGATGAGCAAGCGTTCCACCGCACTGCGGAGCTCCCGCACGTTCCCCCGCCAGGGGAGGGATGCCAGCTCCCGGATGGCCTCCGCATTGAAGGTGAGGGGCGGGCGATTGTTCTCCTGCGAAAACCGGCGGGCAAAATGCTCGATGAGCAGGGGAATGTCGCCGCGTCGCTCACGGAGCGGGGGGACCGGAATCACGATCGTGTTGACGCGGAAGTAGAGATCCTCGCGGAATCGTCCGGCACGGATTTCCGCCTCGAGGTCCTTGTTGGTCGCGGTGATGACCCGCACGTCCACACGAAGCGTCTTGGGGAGCCCAACCGGCTCGACCTCGCCGTCCTGGAGCACCCGCAGCACCTTGGCTTGGGTCCGGGCGCTCATGTCTCCGATCTCGTCGAGGAATATCGTGCCGCCGTCGGCCTGGACGAATTTCCCCATCTGCTTCCCGACTGCACCCGTGAAGGCCCCCTTCTCGTGACCGAACAGCTCGCTCTCGATCAGCTCTTCCGGAATCGCGGCGCAGTTCACCTTGACGAAGGGC
>DASYRY010000364.1:0-4847 GCA_036004025.1 Candidatus Polarisedimenticolia bacterium
GCTCCCCGATCTTCAAGTCCTGAAAGAGCAGCTCGTAGCAGGGCCGAACATGGGAAGGGTGATCGCGCAGGAAGTCGTACAGCGCGCCGACGCTCGCGAAGTAACGGGACAGCGTGGCGAGCCACGGACCGCGCTTCTCAGCGAACTGCTCGCGCTGGGAGCGGGTCGCCCGACCTCCCCGCGAAGGAACGAGGGTCAGCTCGCTCTCCAGCTCGCGCCGCTCGACGCGTGCCTGGATCAAGGTGTCTTCGAAAAACCGGCTGACGCGTTCCTGCTCTTCGAATGCCGCCTTACGGGTCACCCGGACGAGACTGCCTTTCTCGTGGTCCAGAACGACTCGCTCCAGGACCGGCTCCACGGCCCGCAGGCGGCGGGCCCACGGATCTCTTCCCTCCAGCAGGTCCCTGCGAAACGCCTCGACCCTTTCCTCGACCGCCTTATTATTCTGGAGGGAATCGCCATGGGCCAGCTTCACGGTCACGCCGACCATCGCGAGGTTTCCGGCCAGAAAGCGGATCTGCACGCTCTCCGAGATCGGCGGCTCGAAGCAGGCGAGAAGGAAACAAGGGAGGAGCGCTGCGACGAGACCGGGCCGGAGTTTCACTGGAGATAGCCGAGGGATTTCAGCCGCTCCCGTTGCTCGGGAGTCAGCGTTTCATCCAGGCTCTCTCCCGCTCCTTGCTCGTCGTCGGTCCAGATCTCCAGCTCGCGCTGGAGCTGGAATCCGAGGGGGAGGGCCTCGAGCGCCAGCGGCGACGCCTCGCCCGGGTCCGTGGCGAGCTGGAACAGCTCGTGAAGAGGACCCTCCGGACGCGGAATCCGGATCAGCTTCAGCGAATCCTTCCGCAAGCCGCTCCATCGGCCCGCCGCACCGGGAATCAGGAATCGAGGATTGGCCGCGTGGATCAGCTGGTAATCGGTCTCCGCGAACAGGAGATCGTGGCTTCCCCGGGCCTCGAAACTCGAGCCGGATGGCGCCTCGGCGAAGAGCGCCATGCCATCCATGCCGGGCCGCGGGGGAAGCCGGAGCAGCCGCAGGATGGAAGGAGCCAAGTCCATCAAGGAGACGTTTCCCGCGATGCGCTTGCCGCCCCTCAAGAGTCCAGGGTGGTGGAACAGGAGCGGGACGCGAAGGGTGTCGTCGTAGAGGGTCTCACCGTGCGCGAAGCAATACTGGTGCTCGCACAGACTCTCGCCGTGGTCCGACGTCAGCACGATCAACAGATTCTTCTTGACGCCCGCGGGCATCCGGTCCAGCAGGCGTCCGATTTGCGCGTCGACCTGGGCGATCTCCCCATCGTAGAGCGCGACGAGATGGTGGCGGTCCTCCTCCCCGAGACGGTTGTGGAAGATGATGTCCCCCTTCAGGGATTTTCCCTCACGCAGCTCCTTCATTTCCTTGGAAGGACGGTAGTCGGGATCGAAGCGCGCGGAGAATTCCCCCCGAGGATCGTAGGTCCAGTGGGGATCGAGATAATGGACCCACAGGAAGAAAGGACGATCCTTCGCCGCGGAGAGCTTCTCGAGCGCCTCGCCGGTAATCTGCTCGCTGCTGTCCGAGTCGAAGCGGCTCCTGGGATTCGAGTAGGAATCGAACCCTTGCTCGAACCCCTTGCCGGGCTGCAGAAAGATGTTGGACACCACCGCCCAGGTGGAGTAGCCGCGCTCCCGCAGGATTTCCGCCAGCGTGAGGTTGGCCGGAACCAGAGGGGAGAAGAGACCGCGCGCGCGATGATGCTTGGGGTAGAGTCCCGTCAGGATCGTGGCCACGGACTGCGTCGTGCGAGGAACCGTGGCGTAGGCCTTCTCGAAAAGGATCCCCTCGCGAGCCAGCGAGTCGATCCGAGGGGAGGTGGGGCGGGTGTAGCCATAAGCGCCGAGATGATCCGCCCGGAGAGTATCCACGGTGATGAGCAGGAGGCTGGCGGGCCGCGCGTCGCGGGAGCACGCCGGTAACAGCAGGAGAACAAGAACCGCGGGCATCGGCCGCAGCCATGAGAGTCTCTTCTTGGGCAAGTCCTCTCCCCGCGGATAAGAGAGGTCATTATAGCCAACCTCCCGGGGACCGCTGGGCGCAGGCTGGTATAATCCCGCCCGATGATCGATCTTCGCAGCGACACGGTGACCCGCCCGACTCCGGCAATGCGCAAGGCGATGTCGGACGCGGAGGTGGGGGACGACGTCTACCGGGACGACCCCACCGTCCTCCGACTCGAGGAGATCGCGGCGGAGCTGCTCGGCAAGGAAGCGGCCTTGTTCGTACCCAGCGGCTGCATGGGGAACGCGGTGGCGATCATGGTCCATGCGACACCCGGAGAAGAGGTCATCCTGGAATCCGGATGTCACATCATGAATTACGAGCTCGCGTCGATGGCCTCGTTCGCCGGGGTCATGCCGCGGCCCATCCAGGGGGAATGGGGCTTCCCCACGGCGGAACAGGTGGAATCCGCCATCCGATCTCCGATCTATTACCACTGTCGCGCCGTTCTCGTTTGCCTCGAGAACACGCACAACATGGCGGGCGGCGGGATCTATCCTCGCCGGCGATACGAAGAAGTCGTGGCGCTGGCCAAGAGGCGCAAGCTCAAGGTGCACCTGGATGGAGCCCGCCTGTTCAACGCATCGGTGGCCTCCGGAGTTGCCGCTCGCGATCTGGCCTCGGGCGCGGATTCGGTCATGGTGACGCTCTCGAAGGGGCTCGCCGCCCCCGCGGGATCCCTCGTGGCCGGAAGCCGCGCCTTCATCGAAGACGCCCTGCGGGTCCGCAAGCGCCTGGGCGGCGGGATGAGACAGGTGGGCATCCTCGCCGCCGCAGGAATCGTGGCGCTGAGCACCATGATCGATCGCCTCCGGGAGGACCACGCGTGCGCCAGAATGCTCGCCGGGCGCCTCTGCGAGATCCCGGGACTCGAGCTCGATCCCGAAACCGTGGAGACCAACATCGTCATCTTTCGATCCACCCGAATCCCGGCTCCTGAGCTCGCCGAGCGCCTGAGGGCGGAAGGGGTTCTCTGTCTCTCCATCGACGCGGATCGGCTTCGCATGGTCACCCACCTGGATGTCTCCCCGGAACAAGCCATCCAAGCCGCCGCCATCGCCCGCAGGGTCGCGTCCGCGTGAAGCCGAGCGGCGGGCCGGCCCTTTTCTTGACGGGTTTCGCAAGGCTGCGGTAAGATTCTCGAAAATCTGGCTTTAGGGCAATTTCGGGAGGGGTGTTTGGATTTTTCCTTCAGCGAGGAGCAGGAGCTTACCCGCCGCACCCTCCGCGAGTTCGCGGAAGCCGAGATTGCCCCCCGCAGCGCCCACTTCGACGAGACCCAGGAATTCCCCTTCGAGCTCTTTCGCAAGCTGGCGGAGATGGGACTCACGGGAGTGACCTTCCCTCCCGAGCTCGGAGGGGCCGGCATGAGCATGGTGGACTACACCATCGTTCTGGAGGAGATCGCCCGGGTGGATCCCGGCGTCTGCCTGTCCGTCGCCGCGCACAATGGACTTCCGTGCAACCACATCTTCCTGGAAGGGACGCCTGAGCAGAAGCAGAAGTATCTCGTGCCCATGGCGCGCGGCGAGAAGCTCGGCACCTGGAGTCTGACGGAGCCCACCGCGGGAAGCGATGCGGGGGGAACGCGCACCCGGGCGGAGAGAGACGGGGACCACTTCATCCTGAACGGATCCAAGACGTTCGCCACGCACGGATCGATCGCCGATTTCGCCGTGGTGTTCGCGCTGACCGATCCGGCCGCCGGCAAGCACGGCGGCATCACGGCCTTCATCCTCGAGAAAGGGATGGAGGGCTTCCGGCCCGGCAAGCGCGAGAACAAGATGGGATGTCGCGCCTCGGATACCGCCGAGCTGGTGATGGAGAATTGCCGGGTCCACGAGGACCAGATGCTGGGCAAAGAAGGCGCGGGGTTTCGCGGCGCTCTGCGCGTGCTCGACTCGGGTCGCATCGGCATCGCCTCCATGGCGGTGGGAACGGCTCAGGGAGCTTTCGAAGCTGCCTTGCGCTATGCCAAGCAGCGCCGGCAATTCGGACAGAGGATCGCCGATTTTCAAGCCATCCAGTGGATGCTTGCCGATAGCGCGACCGAAATCCAGGCGGCGCGGCTCCTCACCCTGCGTGCCGCGCAGCTCAAGGATCGCGGGAAGGAGATCAACCTCGCGGCATCCATGGCAAAGCTCTACGCCTCGGAAGTCGCGGTGCGCGTCACCGACAAGGCGATTCAGATTCATGGGGGTTACGGCTACGTCAAGGAGTACCCGGTGGAGAAGCTCCACCGGGACGCGAAGCTCACCACCATCGGAGAGGGAACCTCCGAGATTCAGCGCCTGGTGATCGCTCGGCGCATTCTGGAAGAGGCTTGAAGCACGTGACGGCCGCCTCGCCGCTGGTCAAGCAGCTGGTCTCCGGAGATCCACGGGCCCTGGCCCGGAGCATCTCCCTGGTCGAGGAGGAGAGCGCGGAGGGTCGCGCGATTCTCAAGGCGATCTACCCGAGGACCGGAGGATCCCGAGTCCTCGGGATCACGGGACCGCCCGGCGCGGGGAAGAGCAGCCTGGCGAGCCGGCTGGTGGGCGTATGGAGAGGGCAGGGCGCGAAGGTCGGCATCATCGCGGTCGACCCCTCCTCGGCATTCTCAGGGGGGGCGATCCTCGGGGATCGGATTCGTATGCAGGAGCACTGCCTGGATCCCGGGGTCTTCATCCGGAGCATGGCCACCCGGGGGCATTTCGGGGGAGTCTCACGAGCCTGCCGCGACGCGGTGGATCTGCTGGACGCGGCGGGATACGGCATCATTCTCATCGAGACGGTCGGAGTGGGCCAGGACGAGGTCGAGGTGGTGCAG
>DASYRY010000365.1:0-1894 GCA_036004025.1 Candidatus Polarisedimenticolia bacterium
CCGGTTCCAGTATTCGAAGCGCTGATCCCAATTCAAGCAGAAAGGAGCGGCTATTTGATTTCCGTGTCGATGAAGGAGCTTCTGGAGGCGGGCGTCCATTTCGGGCACCAGACCAAGCGCTGGAATCCCAAGATGAAGGAATTCATCTTCGGAAAGCGGAACGGGATTTACATCATCAATCTCCAGAAGACTCTGCGCCAATTCCAGCAGGCCATCGACTTCGTCGCCCGCCTCGGAGCCGAAGGGAAGCAGGTCCTCTTCGTGGGAACGAAGCGCCAGGCGCAGGATGCGATTGCCGAAGAGGCGGCGCGCTGCGAGATGCACCACGTGAACCAGCGATGGCTGGGGGGCATCCTCACCAACTTCAAGACCATCAAGCGCCGCATCGACCGGCTGCGCAAGCTCGAGGAGCTGACGGCCGCCGGGGAGGCGGTCGGGTATACGAAGAAGGAGTTTTCCCAGCTGCTTCGCGAAAAGGCCAAGCTGGCGCGCGTGCTGACCGGGATCAAGCGGCTCGAGCGCGTTCCGGAGGCCCTGTTCGTGGTGGACCCCAAGAAGGAGCAGATTGCCGTCTGCGAAGCGCGCAAGCTGGGCATTCCCGTCATCGCCATCGTCGACACCAATTGCGATCCGGACGAAGTCGACTATCCGATCCCCGGAAACGACGACGCCATTCGGGCCATCCGCCTGTTCACCTCCCGGGTCGCCGACGCCCTGATGGAGGGAGCCTTGCTTCGAGCGAAACAGGCTACCGGCGGCGAAGAGATGGCCACCGGACCGCTGGCTCCCGTCGATGCGGAGAAACTGGCCCGCGAGATGATGGACGCCGCCGAGGCGCCCGCCCCTGGAAGCACGGACGCGGCCGCGACCCGAAAAACCCGCCGCAAGGCCACCTCCGCGGAATCGCCGGAGGAGATCCCGGGCCCCGTGACGGTCAAGGACGCGGCGGCCTCGAAATAGCCGCGTCGTACTAAATATGAGGGGGCCTCCTTCTCTCCGTGGAGAAGGAGAAGGATGGGAAGCGACCCGGAGATTTTCCCTCCGAACCGTCTTCAAGACCCTCGCAATCGAGCCAACGCCTATCAGCCTGGAGGCACGGGAATGGAAATCACCGCGGAAATGGTCAGAAGCCTGCGCGAGAAAAGTGGCGCGGGAATCATGGAGTGCAAGACCGCGCTCGCCGAGTCGAAAGGGGACCCGGAGCACGCATTCCAGGTTCTCCGGAAGCGCGGACTTGCGAGCGTCGCGAAGCGGGCCGGCCGGACTACTTCCGAGGGAACGGTAGCGTCTTACATCCATCCCGGAGGGCGAGTCGGGGTCCTGCTCGAGGTGAACTGCGAGACGGATTTCGTGGCCCGCACCGCCGAGTTCCAGGAGCTGGTCCGTAACCTGGCGATGCACATCGCCGCGTCGCAGCCCCGGTTCGTCGCGCGTGAGGACGTCCCCGAAGCCATCCTGGGCAAGGAGCGCGAGATCTATCTCGCGCAAGCCCGCTCCGCGGGACGTCCCGAGGCGGCGCTTTCCAAGATCGTGGAAGGGAAGGTGGGCAAGTTCTACCAGGATTCCTGCCTGCTCGAGCAGCCCTACGTGAAGGATCCGAACCAGACCGTAACGGATTATCTGAGCGCGGTCATGGCCAAGACGGGCGAGAACATCCGCGTCCGGCGCTTCGTTCGGTTCGCGCTCGGCGAATCTCTCTCGTCGGATGCCAGCCAATCCGCTCCCGCCGCCGCGGAGCAGGCCTGAATCAGGAGGCACTCCTCCGATGACCCACCCCCCGCAGCCGGCACCGCGCTACCAGAGGGTGCTCCTCAAGCTCAGCGGAGAATCCCTCATGGGGCAACAGGGATTCGGCATCGATTCCCAAGTCCTGACATCTCTCTCGCAAGAGATC
>DASYRY010000366.1:0-6871 GCA_036004025.1 Candidatus Polarisedimenticolia bacterium
GAAGAAGCTCGCCTTCTTCGCCCTCGGCTCGGGGGTCATTCCCCGCGCTTCCAGCCCCAGCTCGACGTTCTCCCGGACCGTGAGCCACGGAAGGAGCGCGAAGGACTGGAAGACCATGGCGCATTTCAGATTGACGCCCTCCAGAGGCTCTCCCCGATAGAGACCCATTCCGCCCGTGGGCGCGATCAAGCCATTGATGATACGAAGCAGGGTGGTCTTGCCGCACCCGGAAGGTCCCACGATCGCCACGAACTCGTCGGTCTGAATGGAGAGATCGATGCCGTCGAGGATGGTGATTGTCCCCTGCGGCTGAGGATAGGTTTTGCGAATCTGTTCCAGTCTGACGAGCTCCAAGCGCTCCCCTTCAGCTGTCGATCTTATAACGGTCTGCAGCCACGACGTAAAGGCGCTGCCAGACCAGCCGGTTGAGCAGGATGATGGTGCCGATCAGGGCGATCAGGGTCAAGAGGATCAGCTGCCGGTTTCCGGAGACGTAGGTCGCGTAATCGAGCAGAGAGCCAATGCCGGGGACCGAGTACACCTTCTCCTTGTAGACCAGATACTCGGAAACGATGAGGGAATTCCATCCGCCTCCCCAGGCGGTGAGGCTTCCCGTGATCAGCGACGGCAGCAGCGCCGGGATGTCCACCTTGCGCCAGGTCATCACGCGGCTCAGGCCCAGCGCCCGCGCCGCTTCCTTCATCTCGGCGGGGATCGCACGGACTCCCGCAATGAGATTGAACAGCAGATACCACTGCATCCCCGTGATCGCCAGGAGCACCGACGCCAGGTTCATCCCGCCGGCCGTCCGGATCACGACGACCACGATGAGAGGGAACAGAGCGGTAGCCGGCAGCGACGCGCCAATCTCCGCCAGGGGCGTCACGACACGGGCCACCCGCGGGCTCTCGCCCACCCAAAGGGCGAGGGGAAGAGTCCAGGCCAGCGAAAGGACGTAGGCCAGCACAAGCCGCAGGAAGGAATAAAGAAGATAGAGGGGGATCTGTCGAGCCTCCTCGGGCCACGGGAACGCCAGTCCCCGCGCCAGCGCGACGAGCGCGCGCAGGAGAACGGCCATTCCCAATCCGAAGGCGAGCCATCCCAGGGAGCGGCGTGTCAGGCTCAGAGCCCGTCTCGAAAAGATGCGCCTGCCGAGCCTGCCGCCGCGCTTCCGCACCCAGCGAGCGGACTGTCTCACGCGGCGCCTAAGCGCGGAAAGGATCGGCCGGATTCCCCGGCGCATCCATCGAGCGACGGCGGTCCCGCCTACGAAGACCAGCGGGAGGCGAGTCTCACCCTGGGAGGGCTCGGACGCGAACTCGTAGCGGAATTTCCCGGCCCAGGCAGAGAGCGGTCCCCAGAGGAGGAAGTCCATCGCCAGCACCACGACCGTCAAGACCGCGAGTCCGAGGAAGGTGCCGTTAAGGTCGCCCTCCTCCGTCGTGCGCAATAGATAGGAGCCCAGCCCGGGAAGGCGATAGCGGGCCGGCCCCAAAGCGATGATCTCGCACGCAATCAGGAAATACCATCCGTTCGACCAGCTGAGGATGCTGTTGTACACCAGCTTGGGGATTGCGGAAGGCAGCAACAGGCGGAGAAAAGTCCTCCACTTGCCGCATCCGAACGACGTCACCACTTCCCGGGCGTCCGCGGGAATGGTGGTGATCCCTTCGTAGACCCCGAACGCCATGTTCCAGGCCTGACAGGTGAAGATCAGAAAGATCGCCGCCAGCTCGACGCCCAGACGCGCCCCGTGGAAGACCCGCACGAAGAAGTAGACCGCTGCCGGAAAGAAGCCGAGCACCGGCACCGACTGCATGATGTCCAGGAAAGGGATGATGATGCGCTCGCGGGCCGAACCGGTCGTGGCCAGCGTTCCGCAAATCACCGCGAACAGGAGGGACAGGAGATAGGCGCAGAGCATGCGGAGAAAGGAAGCCGCCGTGTAGCCCAGGAGGTGCAGGAAATCGGTGCCGATGGCCACCGGCACCATGCGGACGCGGGCCCCCAGCTCGTAGAAGAACGCCGCGAGGAGCACCACTCCGGTGAACAGGAGCAGGTAGATGATCCGGCGCCGACGACCCTCCCAGCTGCTCATGGCTCGCAGCTCAGGCGGAACCGGGGTTCCGCCTCCGGACCAGGGCTCTCCAGCTGTTCCGGTTCCAGGGGCTCAGCCGCACCTCCTCCAGATCCTCGTGCGCGATCCATCGCTCCACCTCCGCCTTCGGCAGGTAGTGTGCGATCGGGGCTGTCATGTGATCGAAGACCACCGTTCCATAGATCTCCCGGAACGGAAACTGGCTGATGTACGCGAAGTAATCGTTGTAGAAGAGCAGTCGTGAGATCGGCTTCATCCTGCGGTTCACCGGCCGGTACACGTAGCGCAGCACGGGATAGAGGAACAGGGTCGCCGTCCATGCCATGACTTTCAGGATGGGATAGGGAAGGCGGCTCGTGACGGCTTTTCGGACCGGATCGAACAGCCAGACGATCCAGCCATTGTTCTCTCGTCCGTACACCCAGGCGGCGAAGCAGCCGCCGGGCCGGATGTACATCCGCAAGGTGTGAAACCCCTTCGCGGGATCCGGAAGGTGGTGGAGCACTCCGATGCAATAGGCCAGATCGAACACCGGCTTGAGCGGGAGCCGATGGATGTCGGCGCGCACGATATGCACGTTCGGAAGGTGCCGGGTGTTGCGGAAGGCCGCTTCCACGCTCGGGCTCAGGTCGAACGCAATCACCTCTCGCGCTCCGAACGAGGCCGAGAAGAATGCGTGCCTGCCCTTGCCGCAACCCGCGTCCAGCACGACCTTTCCTCGAAAATCATCCGGCGTGAGAGGATGGATCCAGTCCAGGAATTGCTTCTCATAATAGTCGCTGATGTTGTAGAAAGCGTTCCACTGGTAGCCGAACCTTTCGACGGTGCGCGTGACCGCGCGCGTCCGGTAGACCCGGGAAAAGTAGGGGATGCCGCGGAGAATCGGTACCCTTTCGCCGCATCCGAGGCACTTGAGCGCCCCCTCCATGATCTCCGCGTCTTCGACCTTCGCGACGAACGTCGAGAATTCTCCGCCGCAATTCACACACACGAGATAGGGAAGGAGAGTCTCTTTCATGACCGGCGGATTCTAGCACGCTCGGCGGGATGTCCCGCCCGGTCTAGGAGACCTTCGCTCGAGGTGCCGGTGGATTGAAAGGGCGCGTTGTGACAGATTATCCGCGATGAGAGGCGACCGCTGGCTCTGGGTCATCCTGTGTCTCGGTGCGGCCATCCGGCTCTACGGGCTGGGAGAGAGGAGCCTCTCTTACGACGAATGCCAGCAGTTCTGGGCATCCCACGGCAACGTTCTGGTCTCCAACCGTGAGATCACCCTCGATCCGCCTGCCTTCGCGCTCCTGCTGCATCTCCAGTCGCTGGCCGGAAGAAGCGAGATCTGGCTCAGGATGCTTCCCTGCCTTCTGGGCATTCTCGGGATTCCCGCGACCTACCTGCTGGCTCATAGGGTCACCTCCGACACCTTCGCGGCCCGTGCCTCCGCCTTTTTCTTCGCCCTCGCCCCCTATCCGATCCGCTACTCCCAATCCCTGAGGGTCTACAGCCTCACCCTGCTCGCATGCGCCCTCCTGCCCGCCTTCTGCCTGGCTGCCCTGTCGCGCGATTCGCCTCGCCGGCTGGGGATCCTCGGCGCCTTGGCGTGCGCCGGGCTGTTGTCCATGTACGGGGTCGTGTGGCTCGTCGCGGGCATGCTAGCGATCCTGGGAATCCTGCCGTCCGCGGGCCCATCGCGCGGGCGGTTCCGCGTGGCGGCGGCGCTCGTGGCGGGGGCGCTCGGCGCGCTCCCTATCTATGCTTACTCCCTCCCCACCCAGATGACGCAGGGAACTCCTGCGTCTTTCTACGACGACAAGTTCCTTCCCCTGGGCGGGTTGTTTCCGGCCCTGCGCTTCCTGGCGACGGGTCTCGTCGATTTGTTCAGCTATCTCACCTTCATTCTGCCCGCGACCGGGATCGCCTTCGGAGCGCTGGCGATCGTCGGGATGTTGCACGTCTCGCGCGATCGCGAAGGGAAGGTGGCGACGGCTCTTTTCGTCCTTTCCGTGGCCGCGGCGGCCGCCGCCTCCGCTCTCCGGCTCTACCCGTTCGGAGGCACGCGGCAAATGCTCTATGCGGCTCCTCTCTTCTACGTATTCGCGGGCTCCGGGATCGCCGCGATGAGGGAGCGAACCGGGAAGTGGGTGTCGCGCGGCATCCTCGTGGCGCTCGCGATGGGCTGTGCCCTGTTTCTCTATCGCTACCACACCGAGCCCGGCGGCCAGGAGATGCGTCCGGTGACGGAGTTTCTGGCGCGCAAGTCCGAGCCCGGCGACCGCGTTCTCGTCAACAAGGACGCGATCCCGCAATTCCGCTTCTACTATCGAGGGAATCCGGGCGTGGTGCGGTGGGGAAGAGAGACGGTGATACGGGACTACGTGAGGGAAGTGAACGAGATCCTCGGCTCGGAGCCGGCCGGACGCTGGTGGCTCGTTTTTTCACACGGCTGGAGCGATGAGCGGCGCGTGCTTCTCGATCGGATCGACCCGAGCTATGGCATCGCGGACCGCTTCGAGGCGCATCGGGCGGCGGTCTTCCTCCTGGAGCCGCGTCATCCGGCCCCTGGGCAAGCGCCCGTCTCGAGCGGGGGCGCGCGTTGAGAAGTTCTCTTCCACGGCAGTGGATCTTTCTGGCCCTGGCGCTTGGGCTCACCCTGGTTCCGCATTGGATTCCCGCTGCGATGGGCGCGTTCGTCCTGGTCCTCTTTCTTCCGGGTCACGCCCTGAGACGATGCTTCACCCGGGCTGCGGGATCCTCCTTCGCCGAGGCGACTCTCTCCTGCGGAGTCTCTCTCGCCTTCGCCCCGTTGCTGCTCCGGTTCGCGGGCCTGATCTTTGCCTTTCAGCGCTGGATGATTCTCTCCGTGCTCGTCGTCGTGCCGGCCATCCTCATGCTCGTCGCCGCATGGAGGCGGCGCCGGGAGCGTCTCGAGGAGGTCCCGGTCGCCCCCGCCGGAGTATTCGTCGTTCTGGCTCTCACGGTGGGGCTGCTCGTTCCCACGCTCACCATCGGCACGACTCGCGGCGGGGGCGAGACCCGGATCAAGGGATGGGACCTCCACAGCCATCTCGCCATCGCCGAGGCGATCACCCACCGGGGCTTGCCTCCCACCAACCCGTTTCTCTCCACTTCGTCGCCCTTCTACTATCACACCTTCTTTCATCTGGTTTTCGCGGCTCTCCAGACGCTTGCGGGACCCCGAGCACCGGCCTACTTTCTCATCGTATCGCTCAGTCTCGTCCTGGCAGCCCTCTGTCTCGCGGTGCTCTACCATCTCGTGGCCGATCTCACGGGCCGCCCTCGGACCGCCCTCCTGTCCCTTCCCTTCGTGAGCCTTCTGGGAGGCTACGATCTGGCTCCCGTTCTCGGGAAGTGGATGCGCTCCGGCTCGCCGGCGTCCTTCGCGGAGGAGCTGACCCACCATTGGAACGTGGATGCTTGGGTCTCCCACACGAAGCTCTTCGTGCCGACTTTTTTCACGCAGTTCTACTGGTCGCCCCACGCCGTGGGAGGAATGATCGCGCTCCTGCTCGCCCTCCTTTTCCTGGAGCGCAAGGACGCAACGGCGGGAGAATGCATCGTGGCGGGAGTCTGTCTCGCTTCCATGGCGGGATTCAACGGCTACGTCGCCCTGGGAGGCGCCGCGACGGTCGCCCTGTTGCGCGGCGCCGCGCTCCTTGGCTTCATCTCGAAGAGGCTGAAGGATCGACGGGCGTCGCTGGCGCGCAGCGCCCTCGCGGGCTCCGCGGCGCTCCTCCTCTGCTATCCGGTGCTGAGCCTCTATTTCGGCGAGCGCGGCGACGTGGACAAGTTCCGAGTCCTCGAGGCCGGACCTCTCCTGCCTCTCCAGATTCTTCTCGAGTTCGGTCCGGCGCTCCTATGCGGCGCCGCGGGTGTGGCTCTATGCGCGCGCCGTGGCGCGCTTCGCAAAGGGATGCTCCCTTTCGCCCTGCTGGGGATGGCGGGACTGCCTCTGATCTGCTCGGTGGCTTCGACCGGAGAGAACAACGACCTTGCGATGCGGGTGTCCATGCTGGTCTGGGTCTGCCTCGCGGCTTTTGGAGGGCTGGCCCTCGACGTGGCGTGGGAGCGGCCTCTGGCGCGCGCCGCCTCCGCGATCGTTCTGCTTCCGGGGCTGCTCGGAGTTCTCTGGTTCGTGGCCGGCGCTTCGTTGCACAAGCCGGTGCTCCCGGCCGACGAGGTCGCGGCCGGAACCTGGGCCCGGCGCCACCTTCCTGCCGGAGCCTTGATCCAGGGCTCCCCTCTTCGGAGCAATCCCGATCTGGTCTACTTGACCGGGCATCCGGCGATGCTCTCGGATTCCTGGGCCGCCCGCCTTTTCTATTCCGTTCCGGGGGAATTCTCGAGAAATCTTGCGGCTCTCGAGGAGATCTTCCGCACTGAAGACTCCCAGGTGGCCTGCCCCAAGCTCGCCTCCCTGGGTATCGCGGCGCTGGTGGTGGGCCCGCCCGAGGAATCGGACTTCCCACTCCTGTCGCGTGAGCTCCCTTGGACCTGTCTCTCCCCTGCATTCCGGCGCGGAACCTACCGAATTCTTCTCGTCCAGCCCTGATTCGGTCCCCTTCCGTCAATTCATTGGCGAATCGCTCCCGGCTTGCGATCCGGGTTTCGGACCTTATATTTGGCTTGTCCTTTCCACATGGAAAGGCAGCCGGCGGGAGCCCATGCCCATCCTCTCCGAGATCCTCGACTCCTCCCTTGAGCTGCGCGCTCGACGGGACCTCCCCCAGAAGAGGGCGATGATGTTGCTCCGGTGGA
>DASYRY010000367.1:0-1569 GCA_036004025.1 Candidatus Polarisedimenticolia bacterium
GCGAATTGTTGGGGTTGCGGGAATATCGGTGCCGATGGATACGATTCTCAAAAAAGTGCGCATCCGAGCCCTGAGACTCTCCGAGCCCGCCCGTGTGGGGCCGCAGACCAGCCTCGAGGATACGATTCAGGCCATGCGGCAATCGACGATCGGCTGCGCGCTGATCAGCGAAGGACACACTCTCATCGGCATCCTTACGGAACGAGACGTCTTGAACAAGATCGTGGGCTCGAGGGTCGATCTTCATTCCCCGGTTCGCGAATTCATGACTCCAAGCCCCGGCACCCTCCGACCGGAGGATACTCTCGCCCAAGCTCTCCGACTCATGACCGAGAAAGGATACCGGCACATCCCGCTCGTGGACGGCGACGGGAATGACGCAGGCATCGTCTGCGCCAAGGATCTCGTCGAGTACATCGCGGAACATTTCCCGGCGGAGGTGGTGAACCTTCCTCCGCGGTTGCATCAGGTGACGCGAAAGCCCGAAGGCGGATAAGGAGCGAGAGTCGAAGTGAGCACCCAGGCCGAACTGAAGGTACCCAAAGCGCGCGTCGAAGAGATCGAAACGGTGGTGATCCGCTTCGCCGGGGACTCCGGCGACGGAATGCAGCTCACGGGAAGTCAGTTCGCCGACACGACCGCCATCGTCGGCAACGATCTCGCGACGCTTCCCGATTTTCCTGCCGAGATCCGAGCACCGGCGGGGACGCTTCCCGGCGTGAGCGGATACCAGATCAGCTTTTCCTCGCAGGACATCCGGACGCCGGGGGACGCCCCCGGGGTGCTGGTGGCGATGAATCCCGCCGCATTGAAAACGAACCTCGATGAGCTGGACGAGGCGGGAATCCTGATCGTGGACACGGATGCATTCACGGCCCAGAACCTTACCAAGGCGGGATACAAGGCCAATCCGCTCAAGGACGGAAGCCTGGCAGGCTACCGGTTGTTCGAGATTCCGCTCACCACCCTCACGCTGCGGGCGATCGGAGAAACCTCGCTGGGAACGCGGCAGGCCACCCGGTGCAAGAATTTCTTCGCGCTGGGGCTGATTTTTTGGCTCTTCGAACGCCCGGTCGAGCACACCGAGACCTGGATCAAGGACAAGTTCAAGAACAACCCGGAGGTCGCCCGCGCGAACCTGGCCGCTCTCCTGGCGGGATACAACTTCGCCGAGACCACCGAGATATTCACGACCCATTACCGCGTCACCCGGGCGAAGCTGGCGCCGGGGACCTACCGGAAGATCACGGGCAATGAAGCGACGGCTATCGGGTTCGTGACGGCTTCGGTGCTTGCCGGCCGGCCTCTCTTCTACGGCTCCTACCCCATCACGCCCGCGAGCGACATCCTCCACGAGCTGGCCCGCTGCAAGAATTTTCCGGTCAAGACCTTCCAGGCGGAAGACGAGATCTCCGCTATCGGAGCGGCCATCGGAGCGGCCTACGGGGGTTCGCTGGGCCTGACCGGGACGAGCGGCCCGGGCGTCGCGCTGAAGAGCGAGGCGATTGGCCTGGCGGTGATGACGGAGCTGCCGCTGGTCATCGCCAACGTCCAGCGCGGCGGTCCCAG
>DASYRY010000368.1:0-4570 GCA_036004025.1 Candidatus Polarisedimenticolia bacterium
GCCACCGGACCTCTCAATCCTTTTCGCCCGCCCCGGGTCCTGGCCCTCTCGAAGCGCTTCTCCGAAAAGTTCCTGAAGGAGATCGACGAGCTGAAGCCGGCGGTCCGGACGCGCCTCTACCGGATCGTGACGGCGGAATCGGGCGAGCCGGCGCTCCAACTGGAGCAGGCGCGCGACGAGGAGTTCTTGTCCGCTCCCGCGGGCCTCGTGGCGGCGGTCGCCACCGTCGCCTCGGCCGAGCAGCCGGAGCGGCTCACTTCCGAAGAAATGGAAGCCTTCTACGGTTACGAGCGCCGCAGACTCGGCCTCGAGGCGATGCGGCGGGCGAAGCCATGACCGTCCGGAAGCTGGGACGCTCTCTTTCCGACCTGACCGGCCAGAATCGCATGCCTTCTCCCTCGGCGGCGCCCGCGACCGGGCCGATTTCTTTCGCCGCCTCCTGCTCCGCACGAGTCATCTGCGTCACCTCGGGGAAAGGAGGCACCGGCAAGTCGGTCTTCACGTCGAACCTGTCCACCGAGCTGGCGCTGCGAGGCACGCGCGTGCTGACCGTCGACGCCGATCTGGGACTGGCGAACCTTCACCTGCTCCTCGGCCTCACGCCCCGGCGCAGCCTCTATCATGCCCTGACCTCCAACCTCCCCTTCCGCGAGATCGCGGAGCGCACCCGCGCGGGGGTCTGGCTCGTCCCGGGACCCTCCGGAGTGCCGGAGCTGGCCGACCTGAGCCCGCGCGATCTGGCGCATCTTGTCGGCGAGACGGCGCGCTTCGGGTCCCTCTTCGACCTGGTGCTCGTGGACACCGCCGCGGGGATCTCGCGCATGACGACCGCGTTTCTCAACGCGGCGAGGGAGATCATGGTCGTGACCACTCCCGACCTCACCGCCATGACCGACGCCTACGCCACCATGAAGACGACGCTGCGGCACAACCCGGCCGCCGTGATCTCGATCGTGGTGAATCGCGCGCGCACGGCGCGGCAGGGGTGGGAGATCTTCCAGACGCTGGATGGAATTGCCGGCCGGTTCATGGCGAGGCGGCTGTGCTACGCCGGCTACCTTCCCGAGGACGAGACCGTCCGGCGCTCGGTGGCGATGAAGACTCCGGCGGTGCAGATGGATCCCGACTCGGCCGTGGCGCTTCGGGTGCGCGACATCGCCTCCGTCCTGATCCCGCCGAAGCAGGCGTCCGGCGCCCACCCTCCGAGGGAAGATCATTCGACCGGGCAAGGAGCGGAGCGATGAAGACCCTGGCCATCCTGAACCAGAAGGGGGGCTGCGGGAAGACCACCACGGCCATCAACCTGGCCGCGTCGCTCGCCTTGAGGGGAAAGCGCGTCCTGCTGTGCGATCTGGATCCTCAAGGGCACGCTTCGCTGGGGCTGTCGCGGGGCAAGAACCCCGACTACCCGAGGACGCTCTCGGATGCCCTGCTCGACGGCGGCGCGCTGGATGGGTGCCTGACGCCCATCTCGGACGGGTTCGATCTCGCCCCTTCCAACCCTTCGCTGCATCTGGCCGAGCAGAGGCTGCACGACCTGGCGGGAGGCGAAAAGCGGCTCAAGGAAGTCCTGGAATGGGCCGCCTCCGAGTACGACTTCTGCGTGCTGGATTGCCCGCCCGGAGGAGGCGTGCTGATCGCCAACGCCTTGCACGCGGCGGACGAAGTGATCCTGGCCGTGGAGACCTCCTTCTACTCGCTGTACGGAGTCTCCCAGCTCCTCCAGGCGATCAAGCAGACCTCGCGCGACAAGGAGATCCGCGTGCGGGCCCTGGCGACGCTGTACGATCGCCGGACCGGCTTCGCCCGCGAGATCCTCCAGGACCTGAGCCGCTTCTTCGGCGATTCGCTCTACAACACCGTGATCCATCACAACGTGAAGCTGCGGGAGGCCGCCAGCTACGGCGTCCCGGTCACCGAGTACGACCCGAAGGCGCGAGGCAGCAGGGATTATCTGGCTCTCGCCGACGAGGTGCTCGGCTCCGCGGCTCCCAAGCCCTCTTCTTGAGGAGAAGGCGACCATGGATCCTCTCAACCTGCTCAAGGAACTGTTCGGCGACGAGCCGATCCGCAGAATCCTAGTCTCCGGCTTCGACACCGTGGGAAAGATTGCCGCCGCCACGCCCGAGTCTCTTTCCTTCTTCGCAGGCATCCAGGAAACACTCGCCCGGCAGATCGTCCAATCCGCCGAGGAGTTCAACGCGGGCGCCGTGCAGAAACCCGGCATCCGCGCGGCGCTTGCGGGGACTGCCACCTCCCCCACGCAGCCCCGGGAGCTTGCACGGGCGGCCGCGCCGAAGAAGGAACCCGCGAAGGCCAAGCCGGTCCGGGTGGAGCTGGTGGACGAGCGGCCACTGTTCGACGGCGGAGCGCTTCTGCGATCGCTGGCCAACGAGCGCCGCCCCAAGGAGTTCCTCCAGGACGATGACTTTCTCGAGGAGGTTGGGCTCAGCGGCGCGGAAGCGGGGTTTTTGGAAGGGATGTCGCCCTGGCCCACGGACCCGCCCGCCAGGGAGCGAGTCTCCCCTGCCCCGATCGAGATGCGACCCGATCCTCCACCCTCGCTGGGTAACGAGATCGAATTCGCGTCCGTCTCCGACTGGTCTCCCGAGAAGGATCCCGACCCCGTGCCGCGGCTGGTCCGGGCGCCCGAGCTGGGCGGGGAAGATCTTCCCGAAGAGGCTCCAACTCCGATTGTCGCGGTGGCCCCACTCGCTCCGATCAGGGTTCTAGGAAGCAAGACGGTGCCGGTTCCCAGCGAGACGGCCGAGAAGCTGCCGGAGGCGCCCGACGCGGGAGGGCCGAAGCGCTCCTTGTGGAAATTCGGGCGCTAGGCGAGGAGGTGAGCATGCGACCCACCGAGACCCAGAAGTCACGCACGGGCAAGCGCGGCGCGAGCCGCCGGAGAGATGCCCGGAAAGGCGCGCAGGTTTTTCCCGCCAACCTGGTCACCGAGATCGTCGACCAGATCACCGAGAAGCAGGCCCGGGCCGCCTCGGAGCAGCCTCGCCGATCCACGGCGGACACCTGCGCCTTCTGCCTGGAAGAAACCGTCGAGGGATCGCCCTATCGAGTCGTCCTGCAGTGCGCTACCGGAGAGGATCCATCGTCCGGCCATTGAAAAACGTTTCAAGGGAGGTAGTCATGCCGCGATTCAAGCTTGCGGATCTTTCGGGCCTCGAGAAGTCTCCGACTTCTCCTCTGACCCTGCGCAACAAGATCGGCGAGATGCTCTTCAACTCCACTCAGGCCGTCGCGACGGTCGAGGTGGTCAACAAGGAGACGGGCGAGTACCGGGTCGTCCTGCAGGGAACGCTGGACACCGAAGAAGGCAGATTCGAGGATCGCTGACGCCGCCGACGATCCGGGGCATTTCGCGCGGCGCCCCTGGGATGAAAGGCGATTATGGCTAGCGGCCGGTCTGGGTTGCCCTGGAGCGATTTCCTTCCGCAGCGATCCGAGACGCTGAGGGAATCGTTCCGGGAGAAGATGCGGCAGAAGGGGGCGCACCGCCCCGGACGCCCGGGAAGCCCCGAGGGAGAGTTTCGCGTGGTGGCCGTCTCCCACGGCCCGCATCCCGAGGCGGAAGCGCTTCACCAAGGCTTCGTTCCCGGATCGGCCAAGCTCAAGGTGACGCTCGATCTTCTCGATCTCCCCCCCTTCGCGGAAGGAATCCCCCCGGCCGCGGTGCCTCTGCTGTGCGACACCTTTCCGAATCTGACCCGGCACCACTGCTGCGGCGGCAACGACCTGCACGCCACGCTCTTCCGCCGCCGGGCCCGTCCCGGCTGTGCCCTGTCCCCTGCCGACATCGGCACCGATTTCTGCCACCTGGTCGAGCACCTGACTCTCGAGCTGATCGTGGCGATCGGGCCGGTGACGCGCTGCAGCGGCATCACCTGCGCCCACCGCTCCCCTTTGCATCGCTTCGATCTGTTCCTGGAGTGCGACGATCCCCGCATCGGGATGGCCGCGCTGCGCTGCGCCGCCCACGTGCTTCACGCGGTGCTCGTCCATGGCGAGCCGCCCGCCGGCACCGCACGCTACGCCGAGACCGCCCGCTACTTCCTGGGCCGCCCGCGCAGCACGCTCAATCCGGGAGAAGTGCTCGCCGACTTACAGGGCGATCCGGAAAAACTGGAAGAAGCATTGCGCTTCCTGGCTCGGGTGGGGTTCCTGTCGGAGGAGCGTTTTTCGTTCGACTTCTCAGGGACGATCCTGCACCGCTACCGCCTCGCCCCCGACCTGCCCCTCAACCCCGAGAACATATTTCATTGATCGGAAACTACGCGGCACAGGACCAACGTCACTACTCGAATCGTCCCAGCCAGAACTGGTGCTGGCTACGCTTTCGCAGGACTCAACGCATGATCCGTGCCCTCTCCTGCTGGGACAACGCGCCTATCTTCTTCGGCGGCCATTCGATTGAACCTGACCTGAACTTTTAAGGACCCTCCGGGCAATCATCGATCGATGCAAAGCACATCGATCCAACGATTTCCTCGTAGACCGGCCCCTTCAGCCCGGGCCCCGCAACGTAGGGGAACACCGGTTCAAGGTCGTCACCATC
>DASYRY010000369.1:0-1764 GCA_036004025.1 Candidatus Polarisedimenticolia bacterium
ATCTCCTCCCCATCGTAGAACTCCACGATCGTCCTGGGGGCGGGCCACTTCGAAGGCTCGGGGGGAAACTGTTTGCGGCGATCGGCATGGCCCCCCGGCTTGCCCCAGGTCTTGACATGAAAGAGGGCCTTGAGCTGCTCCCGGTGGATGCGGCGCGAAGACGTGATGCCTTCCTCGTCGGACAGCAAGTGGAAGACTTCGTTGTCTGGGCGAAAGTCTCTGGAGTACCCTCGGCTCACCACGCCGTCCTTGAAGTGCGCCACCAGCTTTTCCTGGGCAAGCCGTGCCGCCTCGTCCTGTGAGGCTGCTGCCAGATTCTGGGTCAACCGATTGCCTCCGAGCCGGCCGCGTGAGGGGCGGCGAGCGCAGTCATGCTAATCAAAGAATTCCGGCGGTGTCAAGAAATCTCTTGAGGAGAGAGGGCCGCGGCACGCCGGGCTGGAATCAGTAGCCGAGCGAAGGGAAAAACTGTCGCAGGAGCACCTTCGCCAGCAGGAGAAGGAGCAGAGGGATGCCGATCAGCAGGGCTACCTGAATCAGGGCTTGGCGGCCGCTCAAGGGGTTGGCGGGAACGAGCTCGGAAGCCGGCTCCTTCCTCCCGCCCTGTGAGGCACCCTTCGCACTCCGGTTCCCCTTCGGCTCAGGCATGAATTCCACCTCCACGAGTGGCGCGATTCTAGGAGAGCGGACCGCTGCAAGTCAAATCCCCCGAGGCTTGCGGGGCCGATGGCCCCGTGCTATAAGGCGATGAAAATGGAAAAGCTGCTGATCGACGGTTACAACCTCCTGTACAAAGACGGCGTCCTGAAGAACCTCGCGGAGCGAAGCCTGGAAGCGGCCCGGGAGGAGCTCTTGGAAAGCATCGCCGCCTATCGAAAGGGAGACGTCGAGATCGTGGTCGTGTTCGACGGACAGGGAGCGTCCGGGCGCCGCCCGCCCTCGGGCAGGCCGGGAGTCCAGGTGAGGTTCTCGCGGCCACCGAAGACCGCCGACCAGGTGATTCTGGAGATCCTCGAAAGGGAAGCCAGGCGGTCGTCCCTCACCGTGGTGACTTCGGACAAGAAAGACATCGGACGCGTCGCGCGCGCGGAGGGTGTGCGGTGGATCTCCTCGGAGACATTTCTTCGACGCCTGGGTAGGAAGGGTACCCGGGGGGCGCGTCGGGAGCCGGAAAAGCCTCCCGGGAGCTCTCCGGCGGAGGTGGAGTCTTGGCTCAAGCGCTTCGGACCGGATCCCGACAAGGAGCGCTAGGGTCGACGGCCGGTTGCTGGTCGTCGCGCGCCCCCAGGCGCAGGCCCATCTCCGAGAGCGCGCGGGAATCGAGGTGGATGGCGCGCGGTGAGGCGTCCGGCGCCCAAATCCAGACTCCGTCACGGCCCACCCGGATCGAGAGATTCTCCGCGAGACGAAAGAGAGTCACGGCGCCGGTACCTCTCGATGAGGGGGGAGGATTCGAGGCGGCCAATATGCACCCTTCGCGGTGGACGGTCAAGGGTTTTTGGGAGCGCTGGTGAGCGAGCAAAAAGGATCCGAGCGGCGACGCCACCCGCGCACCCGAAAGCGCTATTCGGTGCGCTTCGGCCCGGGAGATCTCGCCCACACCGGCTACACGCAGGATGTCTCCGAGACCGGGATCTACATCCAGGCGAACGTGATCTATCCGCCCAACACTCTTCTCGTCATCCAGATCGATTACCCCGAGAAGACGGCTTCGATTCGTGGCCTCGTGCGCTGGTCGAAGGACCTTCCCCCAGCGTTCCGGCG
>DASYRY010000370.1:0-12694 GCA_036004025.1 Candidatus Polarisedimenticolia bacterium
ATCGCGATGCGCTCGGACCCATACGTGAGCTCCGCGGAAACCGGAAGGAGCTCCACTCCTCCCGCCTGCTGGAAATAGGTGAACTGCGAAATCTCCATTCCGTCCAGCATCACCTGCCAGCCGACGCCCGCGGCCCCCAGCGTCGGAGACTCCCAGTTGTCCTCCTCGAAGCGGATGTCGTGCTCCGACGCTTTCACGCCGAAGGCAGCGAGCGAATCCAGATAGAGATCCTGCACGTCCGGAGGCGAAGGCTTGAGGATGACCTGGAATTGATAATGCTTATAGACCCGGAACGGATTCTCCGCATAGCGGCCGTCGACCGGACGGCGCGAGGGCGAGCAGTAGGCGGCCCGCCATGGCTCCGGCCCCAAGACGCGGAAGAAGGTGTCCGGATGCATGGTTCCGGCCCCCATTTCCAGGTCATAAGGCTGCTGGAGAACGGCTCCTTGACGCCCCCAGTATCCGGCGAGGGCGAGAATCAGATCTTGAAACGTGATCATCGACCCGCTCTCTGGGCGACGGTGAGGAAGCGCGACGATCGAAAGGGCACCTCCACGAAGCTGCTCAAGGCCGCCGATGTGAGGCGTCCCACCTCCGACAGCGCCGAGGACGAGAGCTTGCTGACCGTCGAATCCCCGGGAGGACGCCGGAGGATCGCCACGAGCGCCAGCCGGCTCTCCTCATCGAGCGTCACCCTCGCGGGTCCAGCATGGGCGCCGCATCGCGAGCAGAGCGCCAGTCCGGAGAGCGCCTCCATGACGATTCTCCCGCGGGACAGCGAGCCTCCGCACCGGCCGCACCCGGACAGGTCGGGAAGCAGCCCGTGCAGCTTGAGGGTCCAGACTTCGAAGTAGCGCAGGGCCGTCGGGCGGGGCAGACCTTCGCGCAGCGCCTCGAGAAGGGAGCAGAGCAGGCGATAGAAGTGTCTTTCGGCCTGCCTTTCTCTGGCGAACAGATCCGTGACCTCCGCGACATAGGCCATCAGGCAGGCCGTTTCGGGATCTTCCTGGAGCCGGTAGGCGGACTCCAGCAGATCGCACGCGTCCACGCGCGCCAGATCAGCCGACTCCTTCTCGAAAAGGGTGAGCGAAACCCTGCTCCAAGGCTCGAGACTGCTTCCGAATCGCCGGCGGCTGCGGCGCGCCGATTTGGCGATGCCGCGGATCTTGCCCTCCTCGCGAGTGAAGAAGGTCACGATCTTGTCGGCGTCCCCCAAGGGTTGGGCCCTCAGGACGAATCCTTCGGCTCGAACCAGCGGCAAGGCGACGGTTCTCCATCTGTTCGCGTGGCGTTCCCGGGACGGGCGCTTTCGGGGGGCGACATTGTAGCACAGGGCCTCGAAGCGGGTTCCCGAGGCGGCGGCTCAATCGTGGGTGGCGATGCCTAGCAGGCGGAGCATTCCAGGGTCGTCACGCCAGTTCTTCTTCACCTTCACCCAGAGGGAAAGATGGACGGGGCACTTCAAGTAGGAGGCCATCTCCCGGCGCGCCGCCTGTCCGATCGACTTCAACATCTCGCCGCCGCGCCCGATGAGAATCCCTTTCTGGGAGTCTCGATCCACGAGGAGGGTGGCCCCCACGCGGTACTCCCCTTTCTCGTTCCTATGCACTTCCTCCACCAGGACGGCGGTGGAGTGCGGGATCTCCTCGCGAGTCCTGAGCAGAACCTGCTCGCGGATCCGCTCGGCGAGCGCCAGCCGCGCGGGAAGATCCGAGAGGAATTCATCGGGGAAGAGAGCTTCTCCCGCGGGGAGCCGCTTGCGGATGGCCGCCGAGAGAGCCTCGCACCCTTCCCCGGTGAGAGCCGAGCAGGGAAAGATCTCCTCCCATCCATGCCGCCGGCTCGCCCCATCCAGCAGGGGGAGGAGGCGTTCCCGAGGCATCGCGTCGATCTTGTTGATCACCAGATAGGCGGGAGGCTTGATCTCCTCCAGCAGGCGGATCATGTAGGCGTCCCCGGGCCCGAGCCCTTCCGGCCCTTCGATCAGGAGCAGCACGAGATCCACCTCCCTCAGCGCTTCACGGGCCGCGCGGACCATCTCCCGATTCATCTGGAATCGCGGGCGATGCACTCCGGGGGTGTCCAGATAGACCACTTCCGCGTCGGCGGACCTGTCGACGGCGCGGATGACGGTGCGAGTCGTCTGCGACACGGGAGAGACGATGGAGACCTTCGAGCCGATCAAGCGGTTCAGCAGAGTGGATTTTCCCACGTTGGGTCTTCCCGCCAGGGCGACGAAGCCCGACCGAAAGCCTCCTCCGCCCGACGTGGCGGGCGGCCCGGAAGCCTGCCTCATGAGCGGCTTCCCCTCGATGGACGGCGCGCTGGCGCGAGCTCGATTCCTGGGATCCCCCTCCCAAGAAGGGTCCGTGCGAGCCTCGTCTGGATCCGATCCATTTCGCCCGTGTCGGTCTCGTGATCGTGACCCAGGAGATGCAGGACGGCATGGAGCAGGAGGAATTCCAGCTCCTCGCCGATTCTCCAGCCGGCCCGCGCGGCCTGCCGTCTCGCCGTGGGAACGGAAATCGCGATATCTCCAAGGTAGGGCTCGCCGGGAGGTCCCTCCCATGGGAAGGAAAGGACGTCGGTCGATCGATCCCGGCGGCGAAACTTCTTGTTCAAGGCGCGCATCTCGGCATCTCCGGTGAACAGCACGCTGACGCCGCAAGGCGGGCGGTCCAGCTCGCGCAGCACGCCCTCCACGATAGCTCGGACCCGCCGGGCGGGCAGTCCCCTGTAACCTCTCCGGCGCACGATCTCCAGGCGGATCCCGCGCTGCGGTCCCGTCTTCGAAAAGATGCGCGGCACGAATTCCTGCTCCGACTCTAGCCTGAGGTCTTGCGGGGGCGCGTACGGGAGGCCGCGGGGGGAGCTTCGAGCTCCCCGTTGCCGTTCTTGTAGTTCTCGTACGCCTTGATGATGGACTGGACCAGTGGATGGCGGACGACGTCCCGCTCGTCGAAGTAGACGAACCGGATCCCCTCGATGTCCGCGACGACGCTCTGGGCTTCGATGAGACCGGAGATGCGTCCCGGAGGCAGGTCGATCTGGGTGATGTCGCCGGTGATCACGGCCTTGCTGTTCTGGCCAAGGCGCGTCAGGAACATCTTCATCTGCTCGGAGGTCGTGTTCTGCGCCTCGTCGAGGATCACGAAAGAATCGTTCAGCGTGCGGCCCCGCATGAACGCCAGCGGAGCGATCTCGATGATCCCCTTTTCCAGGAGGAGCGCGGCGCGCTCCCGCTCCACCATGTGGAACAGCGCGTCATACAGGGGCCGGAAATAGGGATCCACCTTCTCGGCCATGTCGCCCGGAAGAAAACCCAGCTTCTCGCCCGCCTCGACGGCCGGGCGCGCCAGGATGATGCGGTTCACCTGCTTCTCGTTGAGAAACGACACCGCCATGGCGACCGCCAGGTAGGTCTTCCCGGTTCCCGCGGGTCCGATCGAGAAGACCATGTCATGGGAGCGGATCGCTTCGATGTACAGCCGCTGGTTGAGCGTCTTGGGCGTGATGGCCCTTCCCGGCGCGGCCTTGACCCGACCCTGGCTGAAGAACTCGGTGAGAGCCGCCTCGGGATTGTCCCGGAGAAGGCGTGTGGCGATTTCCACGTCCCCCTTTCGAAGGGAGTACCCGCTCTCGAGGAGCTCGACCATCTGGTGGATGAGGCGCTCCGCCTTCTCCACGTCGCGCGGGGCGCCGCTGAGATGGATCTCCGTCCCGCGCGCCGCGATTCGGACGTTGGTGTTCTTTTCGATGGTCCGGAGGTTTTCGTCGTAGGTGCCGAAGAGCTCGGCCGAGAGCTTCTCGGGAATGCTGACGGTTCTGATCGCGGGGGTGCTGACGGGGTCGCTCCTTGTGTTCTCGCGATGCGAGTCGGCTGGTGCGCTGTCCTTTCCCTTCGCTTTCGGGGATCGAAGTTAGCACCCGGCTCGAAGGATTGTCAACCCTGAATCTTCTCCGACGGAGGATGGACCCGGATATGGAGGTCCCGAAGCTGTTTCTCGTCGGGTAGGCTGGGAGCTCCGCTCATCAGGTCCACGGCGCTGTTCGTCTTGGGAAAGGCGATCACGTCCCGGATCGAAGCCGATCCGGTGAGGATGGCCACCATCCGATCCACCCCCAGGGCGATGCCTCCATGCGGCGGTGCCCCCATGCGAAGGGCCTGCAGAAGAAACCCGAAGCGGTGCTCCGCCTCCTCGGATCCGATGCCGAGGACCCGGAAGACGCGCTCCTGGACCTCGCTCCGGTGGATCCGGATGCTCCCGCCTCCGATCTCCTCGCCGTTGAGGACGAGGTCGTAGGCCACCGCGCGAACCCGGGTGGGATCCTGCTCCAGCAACTCCAGGTCCTCGGGGTGGGGAGAGGTGAAGGGATGATGGCAGGAGGCGAGCCTCCCTTCCACGCCTCTCTCGAAGAGAGGAAAGTTGTGGACCCACAGGAGGTGGGGACGCGATTCGTCCACCAGCTTGAGCGTCCGGCCGAGATGCAGCCGGATCGCGCCCAGGATCTGGCTGGTGCGATCCTTCTCCCCCGCGGCCAGCAGGATCAGGTCCCCGGTGCGGGCACCCAGCGCCGCACCGACTTGACGACACCCCTCTTCTCCCAGCGCCTTGAGGTGCGAAGAGGTCACCGCCTCGGTCCCGAGACGAATCCAAACGAGCCCCTTCGACCCGTACCCTTGCGCCAGTACCACCAGGTCATCGATGGGCTTGCGCGGCCACGAACCGCCCCCTTCCACGCGGATCCCGCGGACCACGCCCCCCGTCGCGACCGCTTCCGAGAAAACCCGGAAGGGAGTCGCCGCAGCCTGCTCGGAGACATCCGCAATCTCGAGCGCGAAGCGGGTGTCCGGCTTGTCGGATCCGAAGCGATCCATCGCCTCTCGATAATTGAGAAGCGGGAAAGGAATCTCCGCCTTCCAGCCTGCGGCTTGGAAGACGACCTGGATGATCCCTTCGACGAGACGGAAGACCGTGGGCGCGTCGGCGAAGGACATCTCGAGATCCACCTGCGTGAATTCGGGCTGTCGATCGGCGCGCAGGTCCTCGTCCCGGAAGCAGCGCGCGATCTGGAAGTACCGATCGAACCCGGCGACCATCAGCAGCTGCTTGAAGATCTGGGGAGATTGCGGCAGGGAATAGAAGCGGCCCGGATTCACGCGCGAGGGGACGAGGTACTCCCGCGAGCCCTCGGGGGTCGAGCGCGTCAGCATCGGGGTCTCGATCTCCAGGAAGCCCTGCTCGTCCAGGTACCTGCGGGTCGCCAGCACGATTCTGTGCCGGGTGCCGATGGCCTCTTGAAGCCTCGGCCGGCGGAGGTCGAGAAACCTGTAGCGCAGCCGCAGCTCCTCCCCCGCCGGATCTTGCTCCTCCAGGGTGAAAGGGAGAGGCTGGCAGTCGTTGAGAATCTCGGCCCTCTCGACCAGGACCTCCATCTCTCCGGTGGCGAGGGAGGGATTGACGTTCTCGGGGGCGCGACGCACGGCCTTCCCCTCGACTCCCAGGACGAACTCGGATCGGGACTGATGCGCGAGCCGGTGGGCTTCACGGGAGATTTCCGGGTTGAAGACCACCTGCGTGATGCCGTACCGGTCGCGGAGATCGACGAAAATCAGGTTTCCGTGATCGCGGCGCCGGTGGACCCACCCGGTCAGCACGATGGCCTTCCCTTCCTGGGCCGGCCTGAGCTGACCGCAGGTTTGGCTCCTCTGCCAAGCTCTCGTCCCCGCGCTCACCGCACGAGCTCCTTCACCAGCCCTTCGAGATCGGAGGCTGGGATCTCACGCTGCGTCCCCTGCCGCATGTCCTTCAGCGTCCAGACTCCTCTCCCGAGCTCCTGGTCCCCGAGGAAGAGGAGGTATCTGGCTCCGAGCCGGTCCGCCCGGCGGGACTGCGCCTTCAGCGTCTTCCCTGGATCGGGCTCCCACTCCACCCATAGCTGCTTCCTCCGGAGGTCCCGCACCAGTAGAAGCGCGCGCTCCCACGCGGCGCTGCCGATGGCGGCGACGAAAACGTTCGGTCCCTTCGGCTCCGAAGAGGCTTCCTCGGGAAGCGAAAGCACCAGCCGATCGAGGCCACAGGCGAATCCGAAGGCGGGCACCGCCGATCCCCCCAATTCCTCCACGAGCCCGTCGTAACGGCCTCCTCCCAGCAGGGCGTTCTGCGCGCCCAGGGAGCCCCCTTCCACCTCGAAGGTGGTCCGCATGTAATAGTCCAGACCTCGAACCAGGAGGGGATCCACCCGGTGGGGAACCTCGAGCCGCTCCAGGCAATGCTTCACCTGGCGGAAATGCTCCCGGCACGCCTCATCGAGCGTGTCGAGCAGCGTGGGCGCTGATTCCAGGAATCGCCGGCAGCCTACCTTGCAGTCCAGGATGCGCAGGGGGTTCTCACGATAGCGTCGCTGGCAATCCGAGCACAGCTGGTCCACCTTGTCGGAGAGGGCTTCCCGCAGGCGCTCCCGATAGACCGGCCGGCACTTCTCGCATCCCACGGAGTTCACCTTGAGGACGGTGTCGCGGATCCCCAGCTCCCCCAGGAAGACCATCGACATCTCGATGATTTCCGCGTCCAGGGCCGGGGCCTCGCTTCCGAAGGCTTCCACACCGATCTGGGAGAACTGGCGCATTCTTCCTTTCTGGGGCCGCTCGTAGCGGAACATGGGACCGATGTAGTAGAGGCGGTCGCAGTCCACCCTCTGAAAGAGATGGTGCTCGATGGCGGCGCGCACGACAGGTGCCGTGTTCTCCGGACGCAACGTCAGCGAGCGGCCGCCTCGATCCGTCAACGTGTACATTTCCTTGGTGACGATGTCGGTCGCCTCGCCGATCCCGCGGGCGAAAAGCTCCGTCGACTCGAACAAGGGAGTCCGTATCTCCCGAAAGCTGTAGCGCTGGAACACCGCGCGAGCCGTCCCTTCCACGTGCTGCCAGCGTCCGACCTCTTCGGGCAGGATATCGCGCGTTCCTTTCACTGCCTGAATGGCCATGTCGTGATTCCTGGAGAAGAAGAGCGCGGAGAATAGCACACCGGCCCATGGCCCCGCAAAACTCGCGGGGCGCGCCTCCCTGGAGCGCGCGGAGAAGGCCGGTTATACTCCCTCGTCCCTCGCTTGCGGAATAAAGGAGAGCACGTGGTTCCATGGAGAGGCGGGTGGTTGCGGTACGGATTCCGGCGGCTCCTTCCGGCGGTCCTGGCCCTGATGCTCCTGCTCGTGACACTGAACGCCATCGGTCCCTCCAAATCCTCGCGCGTGCCTGGGCAACTCGATCCCTTCTCTCTTCCGCAGAGCATCCCCGTGAAGCCGGTCCGCCACTCGACCTTTCTCGAGGCCTGGCGTGTGCCGCTCGGCTCGCCTCTCGCCGGGCCGCTGCTCGAGAGTCCAGGAGGAATCGTGGCTTCGCTCGAAAGCGGAACCATCGCAGCGCTGTCGTTGGAGGACGGAAGGATTCTCTGGAAGAGCGAGCGTCCCGAGAAGCCGGCGGGAGGTCCCGTCGTCGCCGGACCCTACGTCGTTCAGGCCTTCGCGAAGGGCGAGCTGAGCGCCTTGAAGCTCACCGATGGCTCCGAGGCGTGGGTCCACGATTTCGAGGAGCCCATCACGCATTCCGCGACGGGAAGCGCCGAGGATGTGTACCTCGCCCTGGACTCCGCCAAGCTGGTGGCTTTTCACATGGAAGGGAGCGAGCGCTGGAGGGCCTCCCTCACCTCCGCTCCTTCCACTCCCCCGTCGGCGTGTCGGGGATTCGTGGTCGTGGGGACCGAAGGGGGAACCGTGGAGTCCTTCGAGAGAAAGAGCGGAAAGCTTCTTTGGATCGCGCGCACCGCCTCTCCGGTGCGCTCCCCGATCCTCTGTCACCAAGGCGCTCTCTACTTCGGGACGGGCGACAACCGGATGTGGGCCCTCTCCTACAGCGGCAGGAGAAAATGGCGCTTTCCGGCGGGAGCTCAGTGCGTGGCGCGTCCGTTCGCCCTGGATCGACGGATCTACTTCCTGTCCTTCGACAACTATCTCTACGCTCTCAAAGCGCGCTCCGGAAGCCTTCTTCTGCGGGTCCGGCTGTCGCACCGCCTGGCGGACGAAGCCTTCGCCCTGGGAGATCGCCTGTATCTGTCTCCCTACACCTCGGCCAAGCTGCTCGCCCTTTCCCTCCCGGATCTCGTGATGGCCGGCGAGTACCATCTCGAGATGGAGGGGGACTGGTTCACCACCCCTCCCTTGAAGATTGGCGATCGCGTTTTCTTGGGCTACGGCCGCTATGAAGGAAGGATCCTGGCGCTGAAGGAGACTCTCGAGCCGCCGGCCGCGAAAGCAGGCTCCTGAGAGAAGGGGGTCAGGCGGGATGGGACGGCGCGAGAATCTCGCGCACCACGGCCTCTCCGACCGCACGAGTTCCCATGGCGCCTCCCAGCTCGCGAGGCGTGCTTGCCGTGCGGATGCAGGCGACGACCGCCGACTCGATCCGCCGAGCTTCCTCCTGTTTCCCGAGATGCTCCAGCATGAGCGCCGCCGTCAGGATAGCGCCGAACGGATTGGCGACGTCCTGCCCGGCATACTTGGGCGCCGAGCCGTGGACCGGCTCGAAGAGCGAGACCTTGCCCGGGTGAATGTTTCCGGAGGCCGCCATGCCCAGCCCTCCCTGGAGCTGGGCGCCTAGATCCGTGATGATGTCCCCGAACATGTTGCAGGTGACAATCACCTGGAATTGAGAGGGGTCCTTGATCATCTGCATGGTCAGCGCGTCCACGTAGAGATGGCGAGCCTCGATCTCGGGATGCTCCGCCGCCACGGATCGGAAGACCCGCTGCCAGAGGTCGTGGCCGTAGGTGAGGACGTTGGACTTGTCGCTCATCACGACACGCTTCAGCTGCCGCGCCGCGGCATACTGGAAGGCGTGACGGATGATGCGCTCGACCCCTTTGCGCGTATTGATGTCTTCCTGGACCGCGATTTCTTCCGGCGTCCCCTTCTTGAAGATGCCGCCGACGCCGACGTACAGACCCTCGGTGTTCTCCCTGAACACCACGAAATTCACATCCCCGACACCTCGTCCTTTCAGCGGACAGAGCCGCTCGTCGAGCAGCCGGATCGGCCGGTAGTTGACGTAGAGGTCCAAGCCGAAGCGAAGTCCGAGCAAGATGTCCGCGGCATGCTTCATGTCCGGGACCCGCGGATCGCCCAGGGCTCCCAGGAGGATGGCGTCGTAGCCTTTGAGGCGTTCCATGTCGCCCGCGGGAAGGGTCTCTCCCGTGCGCAGGAAGCGCTCGGCGCCGTAGTCGTAGGTATCGAGCTTGAGGCGGAACCCCGAGGCGCGGCTCGCCGCCTCCAGCGCCTTGGCGGCCTCCCGAATGACCTCGATCCCTATCCCGTCCCCGGGGATCACGGCGATCTGCATCATCCACTCCGCGACGCCATTCCGGTCCCGAATCCGCGCCCTCGCGGGAGGAGAGTCTACCCGAAGGGCGCGAGGGCCAGCAACGCTGCTTCACTCTCGGGCGGGGGGCGCTTTCCGTAGGAGCCGGCGCCGGATCGCCTCTTCATCCGGGGCAAGCTTGGAGATCTTGGTGCCGTTCGCCAGAATCACGGGAACCTGGTCCCCATAGGCGGCCCAGGCCGGATCGGAATCCACGTCCACTTCGGAAACCTCCAAGGGAATCTCCTCGGCGATGCGTCCCAGGATCTCCTTGGCCCGGTGACAAGGAGCGCACCCGGCCCGCGTGACCAGCGTGATGCGAAGCGCTTGGGAGCCCCTGCGCCCACGCGCCCGCTGCAGCCCCTCGGCGACCCCGATGGCGAGAACGGCGCCCAGCGTGTCGCTCAGGACGTCCTTCACGCTCGCGGTTCTTCTGGGAACGTGGAGCTGGTGGTATTCATCGGAGATGGCGTAGGCGACCGCCAGGGCGATGGCGCCCAGACAGATGCTTCCCCTCAGAGGCGCCCGGAACCCGCCGTTCATGGCCCGCACCACCAGCAGGGTGAGCCCCAGGTACTCGACGGGATGAAGAATGTAATCCGGGACGCGCCCGGCCACGGGCGCCCTCTGCAGCGACGACAAATAGAAGACCGCCGCGCCATACACGAGCACCGGGAGCCAGAGGGAGACGAGACGAAAAGCCCGGCTCAACGCGCGCTGGTCAGGGGGAAGGGAAACATGGCGTAGGCGATCAACAGGGAGAGGACGACCATGGAAAGGAAGAGGATGGTCATTACTTTAAGACGCTCCCGCCTCTCGTTCTGGGTCAGGAACCCGAAGAACACCGAGACCAGCGCGGCGAAAACGAGCATGTTCAGGAAGTGAGAGCGGAGCACGGCTAGGACTTCCTCCCGATGGCGATGTCGAAGGCGTCCAGAATCAGCAGCATGTTCATCAGACCCGCCGCCAGCAGGTAGGTGGTCCCGTATTCGTCCGTCACGCTCTTCACCTTGCTGCGCATGGCGGAGAGAATCGCCGCCGCCTCGGGCGAATTCTCATCGGACGGCAGCTGGTAGACCAGCCGGTGATAGGTGGCCTGGCGGCTGAGCAATTCCACGGGACCCGTGGCCACGTTGGTGAGAGTCGCGAGGTAGCTCAGAGGCTGTTGGCCGTCGGCCACGTAGGCCCGCCCCTCGTTGAGGAGTCCCAGGAAGAACGTCGCGAGCACGACCAGGAAGAACACTCCCGCGCGCCTTCGCTTGCCGAGATAGAAGTGCCCCGCGCCGGGCACCACCCAGGCGGCCGCACAGGAGACGAGCGCCGAGAACCCGCGGGAATTCATCTCCCGCTACTCCTTCACCACCCAGACCTTGATCGTGGCGGTCACTTCCTGATGCAGCTTGACGGGAACCTCGTAGATTCCGAGGGCCTTGATGGGGTCGTCGAGCAGGATCTTCCTCTTGTCGATCGAGAATCCCTCCTTCTCGAGAAGCTCCCCCACGTCGCTGTTGGTCACGGATCCGTAGAGGGCTTCGTTCTCCCCCACCTTTCTCACGGCCGTGAGCGAGAGCTGCGAGAGCCGGGCGGCAAGGGCCTGGAATTCCTGTTTCTCCTTCCCTTCATGGACCTCCCGGACCTTGCGCTCCTGCTCGATGCGCTTCAGGTTGGCATTCGTGGCTTCCAGGGCCAGCTTCTTGGGGAGAAGGAAGTTGCGCGCGAACCCGTCGGCCACTTTGATCACCTCGCCGCGGCGCCCCAGTTTCTCGACGTTTTCCCGAAGGACGATGCGCATGGGACTCTCCTCAATCCGCGGTGAAGGGAAGGAGCGCGATGTTCCGCGCCCGCTTGATCGCCTGCATCAGCTCGCGCTGGTGCTTGGCGCACGTGCCGGAGATGCGGCGTGGAAAAATCTTGCCGCGTTCGGGCGTGAAGCCCTGCAGCAGACGGACGTCCTTGTAGTCGATGTAGGGAATCTTCTCCTCGCAGAACTTGCAGAACTTCTTCTTGCGGAAGAGGAACTTCTTTCGGAACTGCTTCTTCTTGGTCCTGTCCCTTTCCCTGGGATCCATGTTCTGTGCCTCCTCCGATCGCCCCCGCGGGGGCGAAGCTCATTCCGTTTCGCCGGTTTCCGCGGGCGTTTCCGGCGAGGCCACCGCCTGAACGGGCGGGGCCTCGGGGATGTCCTTGTCGATGCGGACGGTGAGGTACTTCAGAATCCGATCGTTCATGCGGTAGCGCCGCTCCAGCTCGCGCGCCGCGAGAGGCGGACATTCCATCAGCAGCAGCGTGTAGTTCCCGTCCTCGTGACGGCCCACACGGTAGGCGAGGCGGCGCTTCCCCCAGCGCTCCACCTTCAGGACCTTTCCGCTCGAGGCGGTGATGCTCTCTTCAAATCCCTTGATCCATCCGGACACCTCGTCGTCCGAGGCGGCGGGATCGGTGACGAAAATGGACTCGTACTTTACCATGTCGATCTCCCTCAGACCCGTGGCGCGCCCGGGTCGTGGCTCACTTTGGGTTGGTCTCGGAATCCTCGGGATCCCGGGTTTGCCGGCGATTGTACCGATTCATGGCGGAGAGCATTCCCTCCTCCAGGACCGTCTGGATACACTCCGCGGCGCGTCGGGCCTGCTCCTCAGCGCGTCCTCTCTCATGGGTCGCGAACGAGGAGAGCACGTGCTCCGCCAGGTCCTGTCGCGACGTCTCGGCGGTTCGAATCCCGATGCGCAACCGAGGAATGTTCTCGGTCGCCATGCTCTCCAGGATTGAGCGCATACCCCGGTGTCCGGCGTCGCTTCCCGAAGCGCGCAGCCGGATCGCCCCCAGATCGATGGCCGCGTCGTCACAGACGACCAGCAAATCCTCGGGAGCGACCCCGTACCGGTTCGCCAGGCAGGTCACCGCCTCTCCGCTCGCGTTCATGTAGGTCTCCGGCTTTGCGACGAGGATCTCGATCGCTCCGAGACGCCCGCGTGCGATCTGGGAGAGGCATTCCCGGCCCGACCACGCTATCCCGATGCGACGGCAGAACTCTTCGACCGCATGGAACCCAAGGTTGTGGCGGGTTCCCCGATACTTCTCGTCGGGATTCCCGAGACCGACCACGATCTTCAAGGGGGCGATACCTCCCGATCACGCCTCCTTCTTGGACTCCTTCTTCTCGGACTTGCCTTCCTTGCCGGGCGCCTCCTCGGCGGCACCTTCCTCTTCCGAGACGGCCTTCCCCTTGCGGATGACTTCCGGCTCCGTCACCTCGGCGACGGGGGCGACTCCGGGCTC
>DASYRY010000371.1:0-3210 GCA_036004025.1 Candidatus Polarisedimenticolia bacterium
TCGGGAAAGTCCACCCTGGCCAAGCTCCTCTCGACCCTCTACGAACCGACTTCCGGCGAGATGCTCGTCGACGACATTCCCGTAGCCCGCTACGACCGTGCCGAGCTGCGCTCCCGCATCGGCACCGTCTTCCAGGAGAACGTCCTGGTCGGCGGCAGCATCCACGAGAACATCACTCTGGGAAGGGAGGTGCCGATCGAGCAGGTGTACGAGGCGCTCGATCTCGCCTGCGTGATGGAGGACGTGGAGAAAATGCCGCTCCTGCTCGCGACGCCCGTGGGAGCCGCAGGATTGAACCTGAGCGGCGGCCAGCGCCAGCGCCTCTGCCTCGCCCGCGCCATCGCCTCCCGCCCGCCGGTCTTCGTGCTGGACGAGGCGACCGCCTCCGTCGACCGCCTCACCGAGCGCAGCATCTTCCGGAATCTCGCCCGCCTCCAGGGCACCCGCATCCTGGTGACGCACCGCCTCTATGTCGCCGCCTACGCCGACCGCGTCCTCGTCATGGAGGAAGGGCGCATCGTCCAGTCCGGCCCCCACCCCGAGCTTCTCGCCCGCGAAGGCCCCTACGCCACCCTCTGGTCGAAGGACCCGATGGCGAATCTCGAAGGCGAGCGCCCTGGTCCTTGCGGGCAAACGCGCCTATAGTTTTGTCGAAAGCCCCGGTCCCTGAGACAGGAGAAGCATCATGCCGTCCATCCAGAAGATCACTCCTTGCTTGTGGTTCGATCGGGAAGCCGAAGAGGCCGCGAAGTTCTACGTCTCCATCTTCAAGAACTCCAAAATCGGACGGATCAGCCGCTACGGCGAAGCCGGACACGAGGTCCACGGAATGCCCGCGGGGACCGTGCGACGGTGGAGTTCGAGCTCGAAGGCCAGGGCTTCACCGCCCTCAACGGCGGCCCCGTCTTCAAGCTCAACGAAGCGGTTTCCTTCCAAATCCACTGCGAGACCCAACAAGAGATCGACTTCTACTGGGAGAAGCTCTCGCAGGGAGGTGCCAAGGAGGCGCAGCAGTGCGGCTGGCTGAAGGACAAGTTCGGCGCCTCCTGGCAGGTCGTGCCGGCGATCCTGCCCGAGCTTCTTGCCGACTCGAATCGGAGCACAAGCCGAAAGGACGATGAAGGCGCTGCTCGGAATGAAGAAGCTCGATATCGAAAAGCTCAAGCAGGCGCACGCCGGATGAAGCAGCGCCTCATGCACGATCCTCTCGAAGCGATGAGCACTTCGATGGACCGCCGCAGGTTCCTGCGCACGGGAGCGGGCCTGATCACGGGAGCCCCGCTTCTCACCGGGCTTGCCCTCGGCGACACTGGAAAGAATCCGGACGAAGGGGTGACCGCTCCCGAGGATCTCATGAAGGAGCACGGTGTCCTCAACCGATGCCTGCTTCTGTACGAGGAATCCCTACGCCGGCTCGAGCGCAAGGAGGAGATCCCGCCCGATGCCTTCCATCACACCGCGGATCTGATTCGCCTCTTCGTCGAGGAGTACCACGAGAGGAACGAAGAAACCTACATCTTTCCTGAGTTCCGCCGAGCCGGAAAGCTCCGGGATCTCGTGGAGACGCTCCAGCGCCAGCATCGCGCGGGACGGCGCCTGACCTCGGAGATTCTCCGGCTCAGCCGCCCGGATCCCTACCGATCCCCGCAGAACCGGCGCCGGATTTCTCGCCTGTGCCGCCAGTTCATCCGGATGTATCGGCCGCACGAGGCGCGCGAAGACACGGTCCTGTTCCCGGCGCTGCGGACCCTCCTGAGTCCCTCGCATGTCGAGCGCCTGGGGGAGCGAATGGAGGAAGAGGAGCACAAGGTTCTCGGCGAGGAAGGATTCGAGAGGACCGTGGAGAAAGTGGCCACGCTCGAGAAAAAGCTGGGAATCTACGTTCTGGAGCAGTTCACGCCGAGGGTCTGACCGCGGTTCCTTCTCCGCGCCCCCACGTCCGCATCCCGCCTGCCTCTTGCCATGAAATCCCCGCCCGGCGTATAGTTCCTTCAACCGCGCCCCCATCCGAGCCTGGAGAGCCATCCGAGCGGGGGTCCCAAGTGCAAGGCCAAACGAAGTACGAAGCTCCACGGACCGAAGCATTTCCGGGGTCCTGGCGCGTAGCCGAGGTGTCTGCGCGCTCCGGCGCGAAGCCCACCTTCCTCGACCGGGCGCGGCGTCACCTCCGGATGGCCCATTACAGCAGGCGGACCGAGGAAGCCTACCTCGGCTGGATCCGACGGTTCATCCTGTTCCATGGAAAGCGCCATCCGGTGCTGCTGGGAGAAGCCGAAGTCACGAGCTTTCTCTCCAACCTGGCCACGGAAAAGAGAGTCGCCTCCTCCACCCAGAATCAGGCCCTCAGCGCGCTCCTCTTCTTGTATGGCGAGATGCTGAAGAAGGATCTTGCCTGGCTTGAAGGGCTTGTCCGGGCCCGCGGACCGCGCAAGCTGCCGGTCGTCCTGACCCGCGAGGAAGTCCGCGCGGTCCTCGCCCAGCTTCACGGCCGCCCGAAGCTGGTCGCCACGCTCCTGTACGGCGGAGGCCTCCGGCTCACCGAAGGGCTGCGCCTGCGCGTGAAGGACCTCGATTTCAGCGCCAGCCAGATCACCATCCGTGGCGGAAAGGGGAACAAGGACCGGGTCACCCTCCTGCCCGCGACGGGTCGCGAGGCGCTGACGGAACACCTGGAAGCCGTCCATCGGCAGCACGTCACAGACCTGGCGCGTGGCGCCGGATGGGTGGAGCTTCCTCTCGCCCTATCGCGCAAGTATCCGAACGCCGGCCGTGAGTGGCCCTGGCAGTGGGTCTTCCCCGCCGTCCGGCATTACGTCGATCGCCGCTCCAGCGAAGTCCGCCGGCACCACCTCCACGAATCGGTCCTCCAGCGCGCCGTTCGCCTGGCCGTGTTGAAGGCCCGCATCACCAAGCCGGCGAGCTGCCACACCTTGCGGCATTCCTTCGCGACCCATCTGCTGGAAGACGGCTACGATATCCGGACCGTCCAGGAGCTGCTGGGTCACAAGGACGTGAGCACGACCATGATCTACACCCACGTCCTCAACCGTGGACCGGCCGCGGTCCGAAGCCCGGTGGATCGTCTCGGTCTCTGAGGGGGAATCGAGTTGAACTCCTCGCAGCTACGATTTTTATTCAGCGCGCAGCCTAATTCTGCCGGGAAAGTGCCAAAATGACTTCCCCCTTTCACCTAATCAAGGCGTTGCAGGG
>DASYRY010000372.1:0-5777 GCA_036004025.1 Candidatus Polarisedimenticolia bacterium
AGGCGCGTAGCTCAGGGGGAGAGCACTTCCCTGACACGGAAGGGGTCAGCGGTTCAAATCCGCTCGCGCCTACCACCTGTCAGCCCGATCCGTATCTCTTCGTTCCGCGAATCCTGCGAGGGGAGGATGCTCGTTCCTCCCTGCCCCGGGCATCCTAATTGAGCGGCATGGACCAGATCCGAGTCCTACTTCCCGATGGCAGCCAGAAGGCGTTTCCGCGCGGGACCTCCCCGCTGGAGGTGGCCCGGGCGCTGGGATCGCGCATCGCGAGGGACGCCTTGGTGGCCAAAGTGGACGAAAGGCTCGTGGATCTCGACACCCCGCTTCAAAGCGACAGCGCGGTGGTCTTGCTGACGGACAACGCGCCCGAGGCGCTGGAAGTCTATCGCCATAGCACCGCCCATCTTCTCGCGCAGGCCGTCCAGGAGATCTTTCCTGACACGCGGGTCGGCATCGGACCGGTCATCGAGGACGGCTTCTACTACGACTTCGAGAAACAGAAGCCCTTCACGCCGGAGGATCTCGAGGCCATCGAGAAGAAGATGCGGGAAATCGTTCAGCGCGATCTCGCCATCACCCGAAAGCTGATTCCCCGGAGCGATGCCTTGGACTACTTCCGGGGCAAGGGCGAGCACATGAAGGTGGACCTCATCGAGGAAAAGGGCGGGGATCTCGTCTCCTGCTACCAGCAGGGAGACTGGATGGATTTCTGCCGCGGGCCTCATCTGCCTTCCACCGGAAGGATCCGGGCCTTCAAGCTCCTTTCGATTGCCGGTGCCTACTGGAAAGGAAGCGAAGAAAACCCGATGCTCCAGCGGATCTACGGGACCGCGTTCTTCAAGGAAGCCGAGCTTCAGGAGCACCTGCGGCGCCTGGAAGAGGCCAAGAAGCGCGACCATCGCAAGCTGGGCCCCGCGCTCGGGCTGTTCAGCGTGGAGGAGGAGGCCGGTCCCGGGCTCATCTTCTGGCATCCGCGCGGAGCGCAAGTCCGCCAGGTGATCGAAGACTTCTGGAAAGAGGAGCATCGCCGCCGCGGCTACGAGCTGGTGGCGACTCCGCACATCGCGCGGGACCATCTCTGGGACCGCTCGGGGCACCTCGCTTATTACAAACAGAACATGTACACCTTCGAGATCGAGAAGGAAGGCTATGTCCTGAAGCCGATGAACTGCCCGGGACATTCCCTGATCTACAAGTCCCGTCTCCATTCCTACCGGGACCTGCCGATTCGGCTGGCGGAGCTCGGCACCGTCTACCGCTACGAGCGCTCGGGCGTGCTTCACGGAATGATGAGAGTGCGGGGGTTCACGCAGGACGACGCGCACATCTTCTGCACCGCGGAGCAGGCGCCGGAAGAAGTTCTCGCCGCGGTGGACCTTTGTCTCTACATGCTCAGGACTTTCGGGTATAACGAGTTTCAGGTCGACCTCTCCCTGCGGGATCCGCAGCATCCGGAGAATTACGCCGGGGACGACGCCGGATGGGAGATGGCGGAGCGCGCCTTGGTCTGGGCTCTGGAGAAGCGGGACCTGTCCCACCGGCGCATGCCCGGGGAAGCGGTCTTCTACGGCCCCAAGATCGACATCCGGATGCTCGACGCCCTAGGGCGCGCCTGGCAAGGTCCGACGGTTCAGTTCGACTTCAACCTTCCGCGCCGGCTGGACATTCATTACCTGAATTCCGAGTCCAAGGAAGTGCCCGTCGTGATGATCCATCGCGCGGTGCTGGGGTCTCTGGAGCGCTTCTTCGGAGGCTTGGTGGAGCACTACGCGGGGGCTTTTCCCCTCTGGCTCGCGCCGGTGCAGGCCGTGGTCCTGCCTATCACCGACCGCGTCGCGGATTTCGCGGCCTCGGTGCGGGACCGCCTGCGGGAAGCGGGAGTGCGCGCGGAGCTGGACGATCGCAACGAGAAGGTCGGCGCCAAGATTCGCGAGGCGGAGCTTCAGAAGGTCCCCTACATGCTCATCGTGGGGGACAAGGAGGCCGCCGCCGGGACGGTCTCCGTCCGAGTGCGTCACAAGGGTGATCGGGGCTCGCAGGAGGTTTCCCCGCTGCTCCAGGAGATGCGGGAATTGATCGAGTCTCGAGCGATCGCCCCTTGAAGCGCCTCCCAGGCAGCGACGACGTCGGCCGGACGGTCCGGCCCTCTTTCCGGGGTGTGCATGGATATTGAGTCCATACGTAAGACGCGGGTCAACGAACGCATCAGGGCCCGGGAGGTCCGGGTCATCGGTTCCTCGGGGGCGCAGCTGGGCATCATGACGCCCGACGCGGCCATCAAGCTTGCGGAAGAAGAGGGACTGGACCTCGTGGAGGTGGCGCCCGAAGCCAATCCTCCCGTCTGCCGCATCATGGACTTCGGCAAATACCGTTACCAGCTGAACAAGAAAGCTCAGGAGTCCCGTAAGAAGCAGAAGGTCATCGTCATCAAGGAAGTGAAATTTCGCCCCAAGACCGACGAGCACGACTATCAGTTCAAGAAGAACAACATCTCGAGGTTCATCGGGAAGGCGAACAAGGTGAAGGTCTCGGTCATGTTCAGGGGCCGCGAGCACCAGCACCGCGAGATAGGACAGCGAATCCTCGACCGCATCAAGACCGAGCTGGAAGAAGTGGCCATCGTGGAGAGCCCTCCCCGCATGGAAGGGCCCTTCCTCTACATGATGATGGCCCCGAAGCGCTGAGCGCCGATCGGCGGCGCATTCGAATTCGCCGGGAGTCTCCCGGCCGGAGGGGCACCATGTCGAAGCTGAAGTCGCACCGGGGCGCAGCCAAGCGCTTCCGGCTCACCGCCAGCGGAAAGGCCAAGCGATCGCAGGCCTACAAGCGGCACATCCTGACCAAGAAGACGCGCAAACGAAAGCGCCACCTGGACAGCGAAGTGGTCGTGAGTCCCGCGGATCTCGCGAAGATCCGCAAGATGCTCCCGTACGGATAGCTTCCCGGCGCACCACGCGCCGGGAGCGGGGCTGCTTTCCATGGCCCCAAGACCCCGAGTCTTGACTCAAGGAGAGAATGCATGCCGAGGGTGAAACGAGGAACCAAGCGACGCCAGAAGCGCAAGAAGATATTGAAGCTTGCGAAAGGCTTCTACGGTGCCAAGGGCCGCCTCCACCGGATCGCCAAGCTGGCGGTGGAAAAGTCCTTGGCTTCGGCCTATAAGGATCGCAAGCGGAAGAAGCGGGATTTCCGGAAGCTCTGGATTACTCGCATCAATGCGGCCGCGAGGATCAACGAGATCTCCTATAGCGGCCTCATGGCCGGCCTGAAGAAGGCCAACGTGGGCCTCGACCGGAAGATCCTCGCCGAGCTGGCCGTGGCGGACCCGCAGGGCTTCGCCGAGGTGGCTTCGGTGGCGAAAAGGGCGCTCACCCGCTAACGCGCGATCGAACCCCCACGGCGTGATCCGCGAGGGTCCGGGACGCCCCGCCCGAGGTCGGCCATGCTCGATAGCCTCCAATCTCTTCGGGATCGCTTCGACTCGGAGATCGTCGCGGCCGCCGATGTCGCGGCCCTCTCCCGAATCCGCGCCGGCTATCTGAGCCGGAAGGGTGGGCACCTGTCTCACCTTCTGCGCTCCCTGAAAGACGTCCACCCCGAGCAGCGACCGGCCGTCGGCACTTCGCTCAACAATCTGAAGGCCTACATGGAGGCTCGCCTGGCCGAGGCCGAGTCGGCTCTCTCCCAGGAGAGGCCCGCATCCGGGCTGGACGTCACACTCCCGGGGCGGGCCCCGCGCTGGGGCACCTTCCACCCCGTGAACCAGGTCCGCAGGGAGGTCGAGGAGATCTTCCTGGAGATGGGATTCACCCTTGCCGAGGGGCCGGAGGTGGAAACCGATTTCTACAACTTCGTCGCCCTCAATTTTCCTCCCGACCATCCGGCTCGAGACACCCAGGACACCTTCTACCTGGAAGGGAATCTTCTCTTGCGCACCCACACCTCCCCCGTCCAGATTCGCACGCTCCAGGCGCGCAAGCCTCCCGTCAAGATCATCACCTTGGGCAAGGTCTACCGCCGCGACTCGGACGTGAGCCACTCCCCCATGTTCCACCAGGTCGAGGGACTGGCGGTCGCAGAAGGGATCACCTTCGGAGATCTCAAAGGAACCGTCCTCACGTTCGCCCGGCGGGTCTTCCGAGACGACACGCAGGTACGGTTCAGGCCGAGCTACTTTCCTTTCGTGGAGCCGGGGGCCGAATTCGACTTGAGCTGCGTGCTCTGCGCGGGGAAGGGATGCTCCACTTGCAAGCACTCGGGATGGCTGGAGATGGGGGGGGCGGGCATGGTGCACCCCGAAGTGCTGCGAATGGCGGGACTCGATCCTGGACAGGTCTCGGGATTCGCGTTCGGATTGGGCGTGGACCGGATCGCCATGCTGAAGTTCGGCATCGATGACATTCGACTCCTTTTCGAGAACGACCTGAGATTTCTCGATCAGTTCTCTGGGTGAAGGCGTGAGATTCAGCGACGATTGGCTGCGCGACTGCGTCGAGACCTCGCTCTCGCCGCGACAGGTGGGAGACAAGCTGACCGCCGTGGGGATTCCCCTCGACTCGATCGAGCCCTGGCGGATGGATCCCCCGGTGGCTACCGTCGCCGTCCCCCCCGCGGAGGACACGGTCTATCACTTCGACGTCACGACGAACCGCCCCGACTGCATGAACCACCGCGGGCTGGCGCGCGAGCTGTCCGTCGCCACGGGCAAGCCGCTGAAAGCGGCGCCCCAGTCAAAACCGGGAACGGGGCCTCCCGCTCAAACCCTGGCCTCGGTGAGGGTGGAAGCGCCGGAAAGCTGCGGCCGGTACACGGCCCTCGTCGTTCAGGGAGTGCGGGTGGGCGACTCCCCCCCATGGCTCACCCGCCGTCTCGGTGCCATCGGGCTGCGCTCCATCAATTCGGTGGTGGATGCCACGAACTACGTCCTCTGGGAGCTGGGCCATCCGCTTCACGCGTTCGATCTGGCGCGTTTGTCGGGGAGGACGATCCGGGTGAGGATGGCCCACCCGGGGGAGCGCATCAAGACCCTCGATGGAATCGATCGCAAGCTCGGTGAAGAGATGCTCGTGATCGCGGACGAGCGCCGCGCCGTCGCGGTGGCCGGAGTGATGGGAGGACGGGACACGGAGATCGGACCCGACACCTCGGAGGTCCTGCTCGAAAGCGCGCACTTCGCGCCTCTCTGCGTGCGCAAGACGGCGCGCAAGCTGGGCCTCCACACCGATGCGTCCCACCGATTCGAGAGAGGCGCCGATCCGGAGATTACCCTTCTTGCGGCTTCCCGATGTGCCGCCCTGATCGCCGAGCTGACCGGGGGCCGCGTGGCGGCTGGCTTCCTGGAAGACCGCCCCGCGCCTCCTTCCCCACGGGCGATCGCCCTGCATCCGGAGCGGGTGGGACGGCTGCTCGGACTGGAGGTCCCCCTGAAGGCGATGCGAAGAATCCTCCAGGAGCTGGGCTGTGAGGTGGAGGAGCGGGACGATGGCTGGTGCGTCTCTCCTCCGTCGTTTCGGGGGGATCTCGCACTGGAAGAGGACCTGATCGAGGAAATCGCCCGGCACCATGGCTATGAACACATCCCCGTCACGCTTCCCAGGGTCTTCGTGTTTCCCGAAGGCCGCCCCGAATCCATGAAGAGGCTGGATCGCATCCGATCCGCCGCGCGGCACTGCGGCTTCAGCGAAGCGCTCAATCTCAGCCTCGTCTCGGAGAGAGACAACCGGCTCTTCGGAGAAGGCTCGGGAGGAGTTTCCATCCTGAATCCCCTGGCGGAGGGT
>DASYRY010000373.1:0-5539 GCA_036004025.1 Candidatus Polarisedimenticolia bacterium
AACCGGATCGCCCTGTCCGCCGTGGACGGCAGGCTGGACTACCGCTTCGCGCAGCGCTGGCGGCTGCGAGCGGGCGGGCAGCATGCCTGGTTCACCGACGACAACCAGCGCAACGTGGCCACCGTTTCCCTCTCCCTCCAGGTGCCGGTCTCGCGCCCGCGCTTCAGCCTCACCTACGGCGCCCGCTATCTGGCCTACCAGGACGACGAGCGGGAACAGCTGGCGAGCGGCTATTTCGCCCCCACCCGGTTCTTCTCCAACCTGATCACGGCGAGCGTCGGCGACTCGTTCGCCCGGCGTCGCTTCTACTATCAGGTGGACCTGACAGGAGGCGTGCAGAAGTTCCGGCGGCTGCTCTGCCCCCCGCCGTCTGATCCCGATCCCATCGCCTGCCCGACCCAGCCCGAAGCGCTGAGCAGCGGCAATGACACGGTGTTCGGATACGAGCTCCTGGGAGGATGGAACGCTCATCGGAACCTCGTCTTCGAGACTTTCTACGGCAAATCCGATTATGCGCAACAGGTGGTCTCGGGGTTCGAGAGCCACCATTACGGCGCCTTGCTCAAGTTCTCATTCTGAGAGAAAGGTAGGAACGACCATGAATCCCTCCCGCATCCTGGTTGCCGACGACGACCCCACCATCCGGCGGTTCATCGCCACGCTGCTGGCGGACCGGGGCTACGAGATCCACGAGGCACCCGACGGCGAGCAGGCCTACCGGATGGCGGAGATGGTGAAGCCCGACCTCATGCTGCTGGATCTGATCATGCCGTTCAGGGACGGCTTCGACGTCCTCTCCGAGCTGAAGAGCCAGGACACGACGCGCCGCATCCCGATCATCATCATGTCGGTGAAGGACCGCGAGGAAGAGATCGTGAAGGGCTTCACGCTGGGAGCCGAAGACTACGTCGTGAAGCCGTTCAACTCGCTCGAGCTGGTCTCCAGGGTCCGGAAGATCCTGGAGCGCTCCAGGTCGTAGCGCAATCGAGCGGAGGCCCGTTGGGAAGCACGTCGGAACTGCTCGTCCAAGCGCTCTGGGGGATCGGCGGGGTTCTCGCCTTCCTGTTCCTGTTCATCGTCATCAACAAGGCGACGCGGGAGCTGAAGGAGAGGCGGGCCTTGGCGCTGCGCCAGGAGCTGGAGCCGAAGATCCTGGCGTACGTGAACGGCAAGGGAGAGCGGCTCGGACCGCAGCTCGGCCATCTTCGCGGGCTCGAGCGCGCCGTGGCGGAGGAGGTCCTGCTGGACAACGCGCGCTTCCTGAAGGGGACCGCCCGATCGCGGATCACCGCCGCCTGCGAGGAGCTGGGCTTCGTGCAGAACCGGGTCGTGCAGCTGCGCCACCGACGCTGGTGGAAGCGCGCGGAAGCCGCCGAGAAGCTCGGCACGATGAAGAGCCCGAAGACCGCTGCGGAGCTGATCGCCCTGATGCGCGATCCCGTCCCCGACGTGCGGATGCGGGGGGCGAGGGCGCTGGGGCAGCTCGACACCCGGACGAGCATCCGTCCCTTGCTCGAAGCGCTGCAGGATCCGAACCGCTGGTCGGTGCTGCGCGTGGCCGAGATCCTTGCGGGAATGGGCCCCGCGGCGGGGGACGAGCTGGTCGACGCGTTCCACGTCCTGCCCCTCAAGGCCCGCATCGCCGCGGTGGACTGCCTGGGCCGCGCCAAGAGCGTGCGCGCGCCCGCAATGCTCATCGGGCTCCTCTCGGATCCCGATCGCGACATCCGCGCACGCGCGGCCCATGCGCTGGGCCTCATCGGCGACCCCAACTTCACTCCCGACGTGCTCAAGACGCTGAAAGACGATGCCTGGCCGGTGCGCGCCATGGCCGCGAAGGCCTTGGGAAGACTGGGGCGCGCCGAGGCCGTGGGGCCGCTGGCGGAGGCCCTCGGGGACAAGGAATGGTGGGTCCGGATCAACGCGGCGGAGGCGCTGCGCTCGATGGGTGAGAAGGGGCTCGCGGCGCTGATGGACGCCCTGTCTTCGGAGGACCGTTTCGCGAGGCACGCCGCGGTCGCGACGCTGGAGGGGGCGGGGGTCCTGGATCAGTACGTGGAGAAGCTGGCCTCCCCCGATGCGACGGAGCAGGAGAAGGCGCTGGCTTTCATCCGCAAGATCGTGGCCTCCGAGCGCACCGACTCGCTCTCGCAGTCCGCCACGCGGCACGCGCAGGAGAAGGTGCGCGAGCAGCTTGGCCGCATCCTGAAGCCGGGGGAGGCCAAGACATGATGCCGCTGCTGGCCGTGAACTGGCACGACCTGCTGCTGCGCTCGGTCGTCACCTTCAACGAGTTCGTCATCTTCTACTTCCTGGCGCTGAACAGCGTCTACCTGCTTCTGTTCATCGTATCGCTGTTCGAGGTGGTCCGATTCGTGCGCCGGACCTTCTTCTCCGACTACCAGCAGATCCTGAAATCGGAGATGACCTGGCCCATCTCGATTCTGGTCCCCGCCCACAACGAAGAGCGCGGCATCGTGGACACCTTGCGCTCGCTCCTGCAGCTCAACTACGGAGAGTTCGAGATTGTCGTCGTCAACGACGGCTCCACCGACGCCACGCTCGAGCGTCTCATCAAGGCGTTCGATCTGCGCAAGACCGACCGCATCTACCGGCGCACCCTGGACACGGCGCGCGTGCGCGGCATCTACGCCTCGCTGGAAGTCCCCAACCTGACGGTGATCGACAAGGAGAAGGGAGGCAAATCCGACGCGCTGAACGCCGGAATCAACATTTCCCGCTACCCGCTTTTCTGCTCGGTGGACGCCGACTCGGTGATCGAGGAGAACGCCTTGCTGCGCGTGGTGAAGCCTTTCATGGAGCACCCCGAGGACATGGTGGCCGTGGGGGGGATCGTGCGCATCATCAACGGATGCGAAGTGCGGGACGGCCGGGTCACCAAGATCGGCCTGCCGCGCAAAGCGCTTCCCGTCTTCCAGGTGGTGGAATACCTGCGGGCGTTCCTCTCCGGGCGCATCGGCTGGAGCGTCCTGCGCTCGCTGCTGATCATCTCCGGTGCCTTCGGACTCTACAAGAAGTCGGACGTCATCGCCGTGGGCGGCTACGATTCCCACACCGACACCGAGGACCTGGAGCTGGTGGTGAAGCTGCACGAGCACCTGAAGCGGCAGAAAAGCCGGTACCGGATCGTCTTCGTTCCCGATCCCGTGTGCTGGACGGAAGCGCCCGAGAGGTTCAAGACTCTCCTCTTGCAGCGCAATCGCTGGCACCGGGGGCTGCTGCAGAGCTTCGCCCGGCACTGGCGGATGCTTTTCAATCCCCGCTACGGCGTCATCGGCATCCTGGCCCTCCCCTATTTCCTGGTGTTCGAGATGATGGGGCCCTTCGTAGAGGTCCTGGGATACGCCAGCGTCATCGCCGCCTACTTCCTGGGCATCCTGAACCGGGAGTTCTTCCTCCTGTTCGTGCTCGTCGCCATCCTGTACGGTGTCTTTCTCTCCATCGCCGCGGTGCTCCTGGAGGAGATTTCTTTCCGGCGCTATCCCGGCTGGGACGATCTGGCCCGGCTCATCTGGTACTCCGTCTGGGAAAACCTCGGCTTCCGCCAGCTCCTCGCCTTGTTCAAGGTGAAAGCCTTCTTCGATTTCATCCGGCGCCGCCGCCGCTGGGGCGACATGGGCCACCGGGGCTTCCGCGAGACCGCCCCGGTCCCCACGCAGATTCCACGATAGGTCCCTCGCGCATCGACGGCCCGCCGGCGGGAGCGCTCGCTTCCCGGGATCGTAGGAATCATGATCCTGGCGGCCGAATCTCTTGAAAGTTATGCGAGCCCGGCCATCTCCTCGGCCGGGCTGCGAGTTTCCCCTTCAGGGGCCGGCGTCCGGAACTCATGGTCTTACATCTTCTTGAAGCGGCTGGACCGCGCGATCGGGGCGCTACGGCGGGAGGGCGGAGAGCCTGGCGTGGAGCTTGCTCGGCAGGCTTGCCGACCCATCATTCAGGAGAAGGCGAAGGCATGAGAAGGATTCGGATCGCATCCGCGATGCTGCTGGCCTTGGCGGCTTCATTCTGGGCGGCGCATCCCACCTGGGCCCAGGGCTGAGTGCTCATTCGCACCAACGCGCCCGTGTTCGGCGCGTCCGACGCCCATGGCTTCGTGCCCGGAGAGTGGCAGTTCTCGTTCAATTACCGCGGTTTGAAATCGGACGACCATTACAACGGGACCCAGTTCCAGTACCAGCGCGAATCCGCCCGCACCTTTGTCATCAACACGCAGCAGCTCTACGACCTCTCCGCCTCTTACAGTCTGACCAAGCGGATCAACATCTCGGGAAGCCTTCCGGTCGTGAACTCCACCTGGTCGATCCCTACGCCGACCGCCCCCACGCCGGGGCCGCGCCGCGAGCAGAACTCCAGCGGGATCGGCGACGCCAGCGCGCTCGCCCGCTTCTGGCTGCTCGACCCCGACAAGCATCCGCACGGCAACGTCTCCGCCGGGATCGGAGTCAAAGCCCCCACGGGCGATTACGCGGTAGAGGACGAGTATCCCAACCTGAACGGAACGAACAACACGCTGAAGGCGGTGGACCAGTCGATCCAGCCTGGCGACGGCGGATGGGGCGCCATCTTCGACCTGCAGGCCTATCGGGCTTGGACGCGGGTGACCCTGTACGGCTCCGGCACCTACCTGGCGAATCCTCGCGACACGAACGGCACGCCTTCGATCATCGTGGGACTCGGCTTCGCAGGGAATCCGGCGCTGGCGGATCTCCTCGAGAACTCCGTTCCCGATCAGTACGTGGCCCGCATCGGCACGGCGTTTCCGGTGGCCAAGACCCCGCTGGCCTTGAGCCTCGGATTCCGCATCGAAGGGCTGCCCCGCTACGACCTGTTCGGCGAAAGCCACGGCTGGCGCCGCCCCGGGTACGAGACCTACGTCGAGCCTGGAGTCGTCTACTCGCACGGCGACTCGACCTGGTCGCTGTACGTGCCGAAAGGGCTGGTGCGCAACCGGCGGCCGAATCCTTACACCGGCAATCCCGGAGATGCGACCTTCCCCGATTACGTCGTGTTGTTCGGTTACTCGTACCGCTTCGGCGCGAACCGCGCTCCATCGGCCCCCGTGCCCGACCTCCCGCCCGCCCCGCTGAAGCCGACCTCCCCGACAGGCGGCCTGCCCGTCTGCGGGAGCTGAGCGCCGCGGGCGCATCGCTCTTGCGGGATCGCACCCTCCTCGGCACCTTTCCTTGACCTTCCCCTCGGGGGCTGTGGTAGCATTCTCGAGTCCGCTCGCAAACTGGACGACGCAAAACGAAAGGAGACTCCATGAGCAAACACGACGTGATCCGTGCGTGGAAGGACGCCAGTTACCGGGAGAGTCTCGGCGAGGAGGCGAGCCGCCTCCCGGCGAACCCGGCGGGTGTGGTGGAGCTGACCGACGAGCAGCTCCGGGAAGCCTCGGGCCTCTCCGGAATCATCGTGACGACGTTCAAGACCTGCACCGACTTCACCGTCCGGAGATTCCACTGTTGCAACTGATCGTTCCCGGATCGCCCGGCGCGCGCGCCGGGACATGGAG
>DASYRY010000374.1:0-3164 GCA_036004025.1 Candidatus Polarisedimenticolia bacterium
CGACCATCAACGGTGTTATCGCCGATGTCACGGTCACGCAAACCTACTCGAACGAGGGAAGCGAGCCGATCCACGCACGCTATCTCTTCCCGGGCTCCACGCGCGCCTCGGTGCACGGCATGAAGATCACGATCGGCGACCAGGTCGTGGTCGCGAAGATCAAGGAGCGCCAGGAGGCGAGGAAGGAGTTCGACTCGGCCAAGGCTCAGGGCAAGAGCGCTTCCCTGCTCGAGCAGCACCGGCCGAACGTCTTCTCGATGAATGTGGCCAACATCCTCCCGATGGATCGGGTCGAGGTCGAGCTTCACTACACCGAGCTCCTGATCCCGGCGGAGGGAACGTATCAGTTCGTCTACCCTGCCGTCGTGGGCCCCCGTTATTCCAATCGGACCGAGGAATCCGCCAAGCAGGAGGACTGCTGGACGAGCAGTCCCTATCTTCACGAGAAGCAGGCACCGGCCGCCACGTTCGACATCCGGGTCAATCTGTCGACGGGAATGCCCCTGCAGGAAGTCCGCTCCTCCACGCATCCCACGAACGTCGAGTGGCTCTGCCAGGATCGGGCGGAGGTCACCCTTGCTCCGCGCGCCGATTTCGGCGGCGACCGCGATTTCATCCTGGAGTTTCGCCTCGCCGGTAAGGAGATTCACAGCGGGCTGGTGCTGTACGAGGGGAAGGACGAGAACTTCTTCCTCCTGACGGTTCAGCCGCCCGAGCAGGTTCGCCTGTCCGACATTCCGCCACGCGAGTACATCTTCGTCCTCGACGTGTCCGGCTCGATGGGCGGATTCCCTCTCGAGACCGCCAAGGCGCTGATCCGGGACCTCATCGGCCGGCTGCGTCCCACCGACCTTTTCAATGTCGTCCTGTTCTCGGGAGACTCGCGGCTGCTGGCTCCGTCCTCCCTTCCCGCGAACGAAATGAACGTCCTCCTGGCGATCCGTTTGATCGACGGCCAGCGCGGGGGCGGCGGGACCGAGCTGGCTCCGGCCCTCGAGACGACCCTGCGGATCCCCAGGGACGAGCGCTTCTCTCGCACGGTCGTGGTCGTCACGGATGGATTCATCGATGCTGAGCAGCGGGTCTTCGAGCTGATCTCGAAGAACCTGAGCCGCTCCAACTTCTTCGCCTTCGGCATCGGCTCCGGCGTCAATCGCTATCTGCTCGAGGGGATCGCGAAAGCGGGCAGGGCCGAGTCGTTCGTGGTCACGAGTCCTTCGGAGGCGGCGGCCTCCGCCCAGCGCTTCCGCGACTACATCCAGTCTCCGCTCCTGACCGATCTACGCGTCACCTACCAGGGGTTCGAGGCCTACGACGTCGAGCCGCCTGCCCTTCCCGACCTGTTCGCCGGGCGCCCGATCGTCCTGTTCGGCAAGTGGCGCGGCCGCCCCGAGGGATCGATGGAGATCACTGGCCAGGGAGGCGGCGGGCCCTTCTCGCGCCGCTTCCTTCTGTCGGAGATAAAGCCTCTCGAGGAGAATCGCGCTCTGCGCCTCCTGTGGGCCCGCGAGCGGATCGCCCGCCTCTCCGATTTCAACTTCGCCGGCGAGGATGCGGAAACGGTGAAGGAGGTCACCTCCCTGGGACTTCGTTACTCGCTGCTCACGAAGCATACCTCCTTCATCGCCGTGATCGAGAAGGTCCGCAACCTGAGCCTGCCTGCCAAGGATGTCGACCAGCCGCAGCCTCTGCCCCAGGGAGTGACCGATCTCGCGGTCGGATCGGGCTACGCCATGGGACCGGAGCCGGAGCTCTGGATCCTGCTGCTTCTCACGAGTCTCGCGCTGTGGTCTCTCGCATGGTGGCGAAGACGGCGGCAGGCGACCGGAAGCTGAGGTCCCATTCCGATGACTCGGGACCCTCTGACGCCCATGACGACGCGATGGATCGAGGGGCCGATCGCTCGAGCGGTCCCCTTCTACGCGCTGGGGACGCTCGTGGCGCTCGGATTGAAGTGTTTCTATTCCCGGGCCGGAGTGGAGGATCTCGGATGGATCCTCCGGCCCATCACCGGGCTGGCTCACTTCCTGACGGGCATCCGATTCGAGCACGAGCTCGGAGCCGGCTGGATCACCCACGCCCACCGCATGATCGTCGGTACGAGCTGCGCCGGATTGAATTTCATGATCATCGTCTTCGCGGCGCTCTACTTCTCCTTCCTGATCCGCGTCGACCTTCCCGCTGCCCGTGGAGCCTGGCTCGCAATCTGTCTCGCTTCGGCCTACCTTCTCACGGTCGTCACCAATGCCATCCGAATTGTCGTCGCAATCCACCTCCGGGATGTGGAGCTGCATGGAGCTTTCCTCGGCCCGGAAGGGGTCCATCGGCTGGAGGGCGTGATCGTCTATGCCCTGTCGTTGCTCCTGGCGTATCTCGGCGTCGAGCAGCTGTTCGATCGCCTCCATCAGCCATCCCGGCGCCGCCTTCCCTCATTTCTCAATCCTCTGGGTTGGTACGCGGCGGTAGCGCTCGGGGTGCCTCTGCTTCGCTGGAGCTTCGAGCGTGACGCGAGCCGGTATCGGGTGCATGCGGCGGTGGTCCTGTCGGTCTGCGCCGTCCTCGCGGGGGCCGCCTTCGCGATCGGCCGCATCCGGAGGCGGTTCCCGTCGTGGCATGAGAAGAATGAAACGACGCTGCGAGGATGTTAAGATGCGGGCCCATGCACCGCCATGCGGGAGGGCGGGAAAGCGTGAAGGCCAAGATTCTCATCATCGAAGACGAGCCCGCGATCCTGGACAACATCCAATACGTTCTCGAGGCGGAAGGTCTGGAGACGATCCGGCTCTCCGAAGGCTTGTCTGTTCTTCCGCTTCTCGCACGCGAGCGGTTCGATCTGATCCTCATCGACATCGGCCTTCCCGACGTCAGCGGGCTCGATCTCTGCAAGGAGATCCGCAAGGCCCATTCCACGCCGATCATCTTCCTCACGGCACGGACGGGCGAAATCGATCGCGTCGTCGGCCTCGAAATCGGAGCCGACGATTACATCTCGAAGCCCTTCAGCCCGAGGGAGCTGTCCGCCCGGGTGAAGGCGGTTCTCCGGCGAACGAAGAATCTCTCTCCGCCGCCCGCTCCCCACACGGGCTTCGAGATCAACGAGTCGAAACGACAGGTTTCCTATTTCGGCCGGCCACTCGAGCTTTCCCGATACGAGTTCGAGATCC
>DASYRY010000375.1:0-2929 GCA_036004025.1 Candidatus Polarisedimenticolia bacterium
TGCGTGGGGATCTGGGGATTCCACCTGGACGAGCTTTCCGCGGCCCGGCCCAACGCCCCCGAGCACCGGATCTTTCGGCTGCAAAACCGGGTGGTTCTCTTCGGTCACGAATATCACCTGCCGCGGCGGCGTATGCTCCTCGCTTGGTCGGTGATAGGCTTGGCGGTAGCGGCGCTCTGGCCGCTGGCGACTCCGGAGCGCTCGAGCAGGGTCTTCGGCCGATGGGAGCGACCTCCCCGAGCGCGCGTGAAGAGCAGGCTTGCGAGATGAATGCGTTCTGGCGCGGAAGCATCCTGACCCTCTCCCTGGCCGTGGTTGCGGCATCGTCGCCGGAGCAGTCCACCCAGAGCCCGGAGATCTCCGAATCCCCTGGCCTGAAGCCGGACGACGCCGAGCGCCTCTTCCTGAAGTTCATCAATGACAAGGCCAGCCTGATCCGGAGCTGCATGTTCCTGGGCGGCGTCAAGCTGGGAGAGATCATCCAAGACGAGAACAAGGCGACCGTCGAGATACGCTACCGGATCCGATGCCAGCAGGAGGAGATCGACATGCCGCCGCTGGACCGGACCATGAGAGAGGACTACGTCTACCATTACGTCCGGGACCACTGGGAGCTGATCGGCCGGGCCTCGGAGCTGGCCCCTTCCGCCAAGCAGCCTCCCCCCCCTGGCACTGGATCGGCGCCGCCTGAGAAGCCCGATCCGACCCGTGCGGATCGGCAGAGGATCGCCGAGCAAGTGCTCGCCTGGGCCGCGCTGGGGAGCCCGCCGCCGGGGATCCACGCGCGCTTTCCCGGAGGAACCTTTTTCGCCTCCGCCGAGAAAGTGTGGGTGAGCGACGAGAACCTGGGAGGGGTGGAGGCGCTGGAACTGCACGGAAGAGAGGTCGAGGTGCTGTCGCCCGCGGCGCTGCTTCAGCGCGCCGTTCTCCAGGGAGGCGGAGTCTGGCTGCGGTTCGAAAGCCTGGACGTGGACCGTTCGGAAGCCCACGCCGTGGTGAGCATCATGACTCCGATCCTTCCGCCTCCGGCGCCGGGGGAATCACCGACGCGGACCCTGTCGCGGGTCAGCGCCGCATTCCTGCTCCGCCAGACCCGCTGGACGATGACTCGCTTCAGGCCGATCTGAGGCGCGGCGAGTCGGAAGAGCCAGGCGCGCAGAAGCTCAATCCTCCAGCGTGAACCCCAGCTTCACCGTCACCTGCCAGTAGGCGATCTTTCCTTTCTCGATGTAGCCCCGAGTGTCGGTCACCTGGAGCCAGCGAAGGTTCCGGACCGTCTCGTGGGCCTTATTCACCGCGTTCCGGATCGCCTCTTCGATGCCATTCTTCGACGATCCGGTCAGCTCGATCGATTTGTAGACGTGCTCGCTCATCGTCGCTCCGTGACGAAAAGGCCGGAGGGGAAACGAGGCGTGGAGAGAAGCTTCTCGAATTCCTCCCAGCGCCTGTCCGGCTGATCCGGCGTGCCCCCCCGGCTCTCGATGTACCGCCGGACCAGATCTCTTCCCAGATTGTAGTTGATGACATAACTGCGATATCGCTCGATGAACCGGATGCGCTGCTGAGCGTACTCCTTGGGCGCCAGCGTGTAGCGGGTAAGCCATGCGGCCGCCTCGGAGGCGTCGATCTGACCGGCCAGGAATCGCCGGCCCGCCTCGTTGGTGGCGTAATCGAGCTCCTGGATCAGGTCGAGCACGTCGTGATAGATCCCGGCGCGGTGCGGATCGAGTCCTGCCAGCGGGAAGATCACCTGGCGCTCGAAATCCACCCGCTCCTCTCCGGGAAACACCATCTCGATCCCGAAATTCGCGCTCCCCTCGGCGATGAGCGACTGCGGTGAGAACAGGGGATAGACGGTGAACTCGATCCAGCCGCGTCCCTTGGCGAGGTGGCTCTCCAGAAGAGCGTTGTAGACGTGGTGTCCCGGGTATCCCTCGTGGGCGGCCAGATCGACCGCGCGATCGACGTAGGTCGGCAGATCGGTATTCACCTGGATGACGCTGCGGCTGTTCCCTTTGTACCAGTTGTAGCCACTCCAGGGCTTCCCGGCGACGTACTCGACGGTGAAGCTCTCGTTCTCGGGGAGCCGTATGTGCGCGAGCGTGCGGCGCCGGGCCTCCCGGATTGCCGCAATGAAGACGGCGTCGAGGCGATCCGGAGGAACGACGAAGGCCTTCTTGAAGATCTCGTATCGCTCGCCGAGCGCTCCACGGCCGGGGAGCATCTTGTCCAGCTTCCCAAGGACCCTGAGGAATTCATCCTCCCCCACCCTCGGCGCGACAGCGTCGTACAGGGCCTTCGACTCCTCGTCGAAAGGGAGCTTTTTCCCCTCCACCATCTCGCAGCGCGTGGCAAGCGCCTTCAGCTGCCGGACGAGAGAGTCCCGGCGCAAGCGGACGATCTTTTCCTCCCGCGAGAGATCCAGACGGTGCAGATCGGCGATCAGCCGGATGGCCTCGCCGCGGATCGCGCCGAGCGGCTTCTTGGATGCCTTGGCTTCTTGCCGCCAGCCCTCGGGTCCGTAGTAGGCGTCCACGTAGTCGGCATCGTGCTCTCCCAAGTCGAGCGCCAGTCTCACGTATGACTCGGCGAGGGGATCGATCGCCCGCGCGGAAGAAGCCCCGGCTTGGGAGCTCGCGGCGTTCCTGTCCACGATCTCGCAGCCGGCGCAAGCCAGGACGAAGGCCGCCCCCATGGCCAGGCTGCGCAGGCGGCGGATCCTCGATCCATCTCCACTCATGAGATCGCTCTCCCGATTCCGCGTGAGGCCGGAAGACTATCCTGGGCCCGGTCGAATCCGCAAACGTGCAGGAAGCCGGCAACCGTTCGATCTCCAGGAGAATCGCTCCCTGGCTCGCAAAAAACGGTCAAGGGATGGGGAGACCTCCGTGACGAGGCGGGTCGAACCAAGGGGATTCGTCCCGTCCGA
>DASYRY010000376.1:0-3903 GCA_036004025.1 Candidatus Polarisedimenticolia bacterium
TGATGCGATGGCTTCTGAGGTTCCTTCTTTTCCGGCTGATGTTCGCCTCCGGAGTGGTCAAGCTGGCGAGCGGCGATCCGACGTGGTGGAACCTCTCGGCCCTGACGCGTCATTACGAGACCCAGCCGTTGCCGACCTGGATCGGTTGGTATGCGCACCAGCTCCCCGCGACCATCCAGCAGGCTTCCGCGGCGGTGATGTTCTTCATCGAGCTGGCCGTTCCCTTCCTCATCTTCCTGCCGCGCAGGCCGAGACTCGTCGCCTTCACGCTGTTCGTGGCGTTTCAGATCTTGATCGCCCTCACGGGAAATTATTGCTTCTTCAATCTCCTCACGATGCTTCTCGCGGTCCTGCTCCTCGACGACACTCAAGTTGCGCGTTTCTTCCCTCCGGCGATGAGGGCCCAATCCGACTCCCCCAGGCGCAAGGGATTCGGACGCTGGCTGCACGCGCCCGCCGTGGCCGCGCTCGTGGGGGTGCTGTTGCCACTCGAAATCATGGCCCTGTCCCGATGCGCGCGCCGTGAAATCGCGTGGCCCGAGTCGATGCGGCGGATCGAGATGCGCGTCTTGCCTTTCCGGATCGTCGGTAGCTACGGATTGTTCTCCGTGATGACGACCACCCGCAATGAAATCGTGGTGGAGGGGAGCAATGACGGGGAGACGTGGCGGGAGTATGCGTTCCGATGGAAGCCGGGCGATCTCGACCGCCGGCCCGGCTTCGTCGAGCCGCACCAACCGCGGCTGGACTGGCAGATGTGGTTCGCGGCCCTGGGGGATATCCGGTCCAATCTCTGGTTCCAGAACTTCCTGATCCGGCTCCTGCAAGGCTCGAAGGACGTTCTCGACCTGCTGGAGAAGAATCCCTTCCCGGAATCCCCTCCGCGCTACGTGCGCGCCGTGCTCTACGAGTACCACTTCACGGATCGAGCGCAGCGCCGGACCGACGGGACGTGGTGGCGCCGGGAGTGGAAGAGAATCTACTGCCCGCCGGTCGCCCTGAAGAGAAGCTGAGGCGGGGCCGGCCTAATCGAGGTAGCCCAGCGCCCGCAGCTTTTTCTTCGTCTCCTCGTCCGGCTCCGGCGGGCTGGGAAGCCGGCCGCTGGAAAGGTAGAGGTCGAGCCCGGAGTACAGGCGCGAGGCGCGGGCTTGCTCGGCGCCCGTGACGCCGTGCCGCTCTCCCGGATCCTTCTCGAGATCGAAGAGCTCGAAGGCGGGGTTCGGGGTTGTAGGGTAGACGATCAGCTTGAAGCGATCATCCCGTATCGCAGAGATGACGGTTTTCGGAGAGAAGTTCAGAAGCCTTCCTCCCACGCTTTGGGGCACCGCGCGCGCCTCGCTGAACACCTCGGTCCCCGCGGGAATGACCCCCAGACGCGCGAACGGCAGGAGGTTGCGCCCCGCAAGCCGCCTGGGCACGGGCTGCTTCAGCGCGGACAGCACCGTCGGCAGAACGTCCACGAGCTGGGCCAGCCCCTTGACTCTCTTCCCCTTCATGGCCGGCTCCGGCACGCGGACGATCAGAGGGATTCTCAGGGCCTCGTCGTTCAATCGCGCCCCGTGGCTGAAGTAATAGTCCCGGTCCACCAGCGTTTCCCCATGATCCGCAGTGACGACGACGATCGGGGAGGGTCCGACTTGGGACAGCAGCCGGAAGATCTGCGAATCGGCGTAGGCCAGCTCGCCGTCGTAGCGGGAAATGTAGTCGAGAGGATCGCGGCTGAAGCCGCCGCCGGGAAGCTCGAGTCGCTGGTACTCGGGGATCGAGTCCAGACGGGCGATCGGCTCGTACTTCCCCGAGCGAAACTTCTCCGCGAACCCAGCGGGCGGATCGTACTTGCCGTGCGGGTCGAACAGATGGACGAAGAGGAAATAGGGCTTGTCCGGCGGTAGTCCCTTCAGCCATGCGAGCGCCCGATCCACCGTCTCCGAAGCCTTGCGCTCAGCCCCCTTGAGCTTGTCGTCAAAGACCTCGAACCCACGGTCGAGGCCGGTCTGGGCCGCCATCATGGTGTAGCCGGAAATGAAGGCCCCCGTGCGGTACCCCGCGCTCTCCAGGTATGTCGTCAGGGTCGGAAAGTCGTAGCTCAAGGGGACTCCGTTCGCACGGACCCCGTGACCGTTCGGCGAGAGCCCGGTCAGGAGGCTGACATGCGCCGGACCGGTGTTGACCGCCTGGGTGAAAGCGTTCTCGAAGAGGATTCCCTCGGAAGCGAGACGGTCCAGCACAGGGGTCGTGGGCAGGGAATAGCCGTAGCAATGAAAGTGATCCGCCCGTGCCGTGTCGAGACTGATTAAGACGAGACTCGCCGCCGGTCGAGCAGGAGCCTTGGATTCCGGCACACTCGCCGCCGGGAGCATGAGGATCGCCGGCAGGGTGAGCAGGAACCCCCATGAGTATCGGATTCGCAAGTCGCCTCCTCGGATGTTCCGTCATTCTATCGCGTTCCCGCCGGAAGGGCGCGCCCTCACCGATCCCGCACCCTTGACGGCGAATTCGTTCGGAGGATAGTCTTGCAAGCATGGACGAGATGACGGGACGCCCCCTCGCGGGAAGGACGGCGATGGTCTGCGGGGCCAGCCGGGGAATTGGCCGGGCCTGCGCGCGGGAATTCGCGCGGCAAGGAGCGCGGGTGATTCTCGTGTCCCGGCGAGAGGAGGCCCTGAAGGAGGTCCGAGAGGGCCTCGAGAAAGGGGATCATCGGGTTCTGGCCGCCGATTTCGACGATCCGTCGGCTCTGGAGGCTTCCGCGAAGCGGTTTCTCCTCGACGCGGGACCGGTGCACATTCTCCTGAACAACTCGGGAGGCCCCCCCTCGGGGGGCATCCTCGACGCGACGCCTGATGCGTTTCTATCCGCGTTTCGCCGTCATCTGATCTGCTCGCAGGTGCTGGCGAAGATCGTGATCCCTGTCATGAAGGAAGCGAAATACGGCCGGATCGTCAACATCGTCTCGACCTCGGTGCGGCAGCCGATCCGAGGGCTCGGCGTCTCGAACACCGTGCGGGGTGCGGTGGCGAGCTGGGCCAAGACCCTCTCCGCCGAAGTCGCTCCGTTCGGGATCACGGTGAATAATATCCTCCCGGGGGCGACCCAGACGGATCGGCTCGGCGAGATCATCCGCGAGCGGGCACGGGCGACCGGCCGCGAAGAAAAAGAGGTGAAGGCGGAGATGGTGGCGGAGATTCCCGCAGGGCGCTTCGGCACACCCGAGGAGATCGCGACCGCAGCGGCCTTCCTGGCAGGGCCATTTTCGGGATACATTACGGGAGTGAGCCTTCCGGTGGATGGCGGCCGAACGCTGGCCCTATGAATCCATGAAACGCATCCTGAATTACATCGATGGCGAGCTGGTGCCTCCTGCAGGGGGAGCGTTCCTTCCGAACGTCGAGCCGGCCACGGGAACTCCGTATTCGGAGGTCCCGGACAGCGACGGCCGCGACGTGGAGCTGGCGACGAGCGCCGCCGAGGCCGCCTTTCCGTCCTGGTCGAGGACCTCCGCGGCAGAGCGCTCCCGCCTCCTGCTTCGCGTCGCGGACCTCATCGAGGCGAAGCGCGAGGCGCTGGCGCGGGCCGAGAGCGTGGACACCGGCAAGCCGATCCGGGTGGCGCGCAGCCTCGACATCCCCCGCTCCGCCGTCAACTTCCGCTTCTTCGCGACGGCGATTCTCCATTTCCATTCGGAATCGCATGCCACCGACCACAAGGCAATCAATTACACGTTGAGGCGGGCTCGCGGGATCGCGGGACTCATCTCTCCCTGGAACCTTCCGCTCTACCTCCTGAGCTGGAAGATCGCTCCGGCGCTGGCGGCGGGGAACACCGCCGTGGCCAAGCCCTCGGAGATCACGCCCATGACGGCCTTCCTGCTCTCGGAGATCTGCCGGGAGGCGGGGCTTCCGC
>DASYRY010000377.1:0-2202 GCA_036004025.1 Candidatus Polarisedimenticolia bacterium
GATTTTGGGCTGGAGTCCCGGAACGATTCCGCCGAGGCCGTCCCGGCGATCCGGCCGCCCGCGAAGGCAGCCGCCGCCGACGCCGAGCGCCGCGTCGTGCTCGCCGCTCTCGAGTCCACCGGCGGCAACGTGACGCACGCGGCGGCGCGGCTCGGTCTCTCACGCCGCGGACTTCAGCTCAAGCTCAAGCAGCTCGGTCTCCGTCCGAAGAACTAGCCCGCCTGTTGCCGCGAAGCTCGCTTCGCACTTCATCCATCTCGCCGCGAAGTCCGGTCCACGCAGCCGCGTCGATCGCTCCCTCAATCCCCTCTCATCCCTAGCGTTGTCGAAGCTGCCGCCATGGGCATGGCCCTTGCTGGGTTCGCGAACGCGCTCGCAATCCCCGGCAACGCTGCTCTTCACACAACCCAGAAGGAGGACGACCATGAAACGGATCTTGTGCCTGCTCACTCTCAGCATCGTTTCGTCCCTTCCCGCCGGAGCCGCGGGACTGCTTCGGCCCAAGGACTCGACACTTCCACCGCTTCAGATCCAGAGCCACTCCGTGAAGGTCGTCATCAACAACGGGTTCGCCGTGACGGAGGTGGATCAGGTTTTCCGCAACCCTCATGACCAGGACCTGGAGGCGATCTACACATTTCCCCTGCCGAAGGATGCATCGCTGTCGGAGCTGAGCCTCTGGATCGACGGGGAGGAAGTCGTCGGCGAGGTCGTCGAGAAGGAGCAGGCCCGGGAGGTCTACGAAGGGGAGAAGAAGGCCGGGCGGGACGCGGCGGTGGCCGAGAAGCGCGACTACATCGCCTTCGACGTCTCCGTGAGCCCGGTCCGCGCCAAGTCGGACACCCGGGTGCGCCTCCTGTACCTGCAGCCGCTGGATATCGATTCGGGCGTGGGGCGATACGTCTATCCGCTGGAGGAGGGGAACATCGATTCGGAGGCACAGGTGTTCTGGGAGAGACTCCCCCAGGTGCACGGGGTCTTCTCTTTCGATTGCACGCTGCGAACCTCCTATCCGGTCGACGAGGTCCGAGCCAAGGGTTACGAGAGTCTGGCGAGCGTCCGCCAGGAATCGGCGGACACCTGGCGGGTCCAGATTTCCTCGGAGGAAGGGAGCGCGGCCCTGGACCAGGATGTGGTCGTCTATTACCGGCTCTCTCAGAGCCTTCCGGCCCGCGTGGAAATGCTCGCGCACCGTGAAGGGAGCGATCCCGGATCCTTCCTGCTGGTGATCACGCCAGGAGTCGACTTGCAGCCCATCAGCGAGGGAGTGGACTGGACCTTCGTCCTGGACGTCTCGGGGAGCATGGAGGACAAGATTGCGACCGCCGCGGAGGCCCTCACCAGCTCCCTCGGCCTACTGCGGACCCAGGACCGGTTCCGGATCATCATCTTCTCCAACGGCGCCGAAGAGATCACCGCGGGTTGGACTCCGGTGACTCCGGAGAGCGTCGAGAAGGCGCGGGAGAGTGTCCACGCGCTGAAGACCAGGAGCGGAACCAACCTGTACGCCGGATTCCTCCAGGGCCTCAGCGGGCTCGAGGAGGGACGAACCTCCGCCATCATCCTGATCAGTGACGGTGGCGCCAATGTGGGTCCCACGGAGCATCAGGCGTTCCTGAAGCTTCTCGACAAGAAGGACGTCCGGGTCTTCACCTTCGTCATGGGCCAAGGCGCCAACCAGCCGTTGTTGGGAAGATTGGCGGAGGAGTCGAACGGCTTCTCCATGGACGTCTCGAACCGGGATGACCTCTACGGCCGCATCGTCCAGGCCAAGTCGAAGCTTGCACGCGAGGCGCTGCACGGGGTGCGACTGGAGATCGATGGCATCCCGGTCAGCGATCTGGCTCCGGCGCGCCTGCCGAGCACCTACTACGGCCAGCAGATTACCGTCTTCGGCCACTATTCGAAGCCGGGAGAGGCTACCGTGCGCCTGCGGGCGCGCATCTCCGGGGCGGAAAAGGTCTGGGAAACGCGGGTGAACTTCCCGCAGTCGGATGCCGAGTATCCCGAGCTGGAGCGGCTCTGGGCGTTGGCCCGCATTCATGATTTCGAGAAGCGGATCCACGATGAAGGAAAAGAATCGGAGCTGCGCCAGGCGGTCGTGAACCTGGGGACGCAGTACTCCATCGTCACGGATTACACGTCCATGATCGTGGTGAGCGAGGAACGTTTCAAGGAGCTGGGAATCGACCGCAAGAACAA
>DASYRY010000378.1:0-7081 GCA_036004025.1 Candidatus Polarisedimenticolia bacterium
TCCGAGGCCCCCGCGTTCTTCATGTTTCCCGCCGATCCCGAGGACAACAACGCCAGGATCTTCGTGGTGCGATCCTCCCTCGTGAAGATCCATTTCCTTGATCACTGAGAGTCGGCTCCGCCGCCTCGCGGGGCGGGCCGCGCGTTGGGTTCTTCTCGCCTCTCTCCTCTTGGCGATCGTTCCCTCCCTTTCGTTTTCGGCCTCGCAAGACTCTATCCGGGGATTCGAGGTGCTGCTCCACTATCGTCTCCCTGAAGGGAAGGAAGAGATCGTGCGGGCCACGAAGCTAGAATTCGTCTACTACGAGAGGCGAATCGCGCAGAAGCCGACGGGATTCGGAAAGCCCGCGAAGGTCGAGATCCGGGACCTGCCTCGTGAGATGCCATCGCTTCAAGACGAGGACTATCGAAAGCTCAAGTTCAAGAAGCTCTCGAGCATCCGCTTCGAATACCGCGAGGAGGAAGGCAAGGGGCGCCTCTATCTCGTCGCCACCCCCCTCTCGAAAAAGAAAGCCGAAGTCGTGTGGCCCGCCTACCGGCTCAGGAACACGAGCGTGGCCCGTGCTCCTCACTTCCGCGGCAGAGTAGAGGGAAAGCTCGTGGACCTGGCCCTTCCCCCCTTTCTCGAAGAAAAAACCCCCGGCAAGAGAATCCTTACTTCGATCGACTTCAAGTTTTCGGGCCAGAAGAAGCGCCGCGACTGGTTCTGAGCATGGGCGGACCTGTGGCTCGTGCCTTGGCTTCCCGGCGAGCTCTCCCCGTGCTGTTCCTCGCCTCGGGGTTCGCGTCGCTGCTCCTGGAAGTGACCTGGGCCCGGCAGCTCTCGCTCGTGACGGGCTCCGGTGTCCGCACCTCCGGGGCGGTGGCCGCACTCATGCTGGGCGGTCTCGCCGCGGGCGCGGCGCTGGCGGGATTCCGGGTCGATCGGATGCGGCGCCCGTTACGGGCCTACGCGCTCGCCGAAACGGGCATTGCCCTCTGGGCTGGGGCGACACCCTTCCTCCTCCCTTTCCTGTCCCGCCTTCTTCCGGTGCTTCACGAGGGCAGCTCGACCGGTCTCGATTTTTCCTGGAGAGCCCTCCTAATCATCTCCATCCTCGTGTTGCCGGCCAGCCTGCTGATGGGCTCGACGACTCCCGTGATGACCCGCGCCCACTGCCTGATGAGTCCCTCCGGCCTCTCACGAGAGACCACGGCCCGCTCCCTTGGACTTCTCTACGGTTGGAACACGCTCGGCGGGGCCGCCGGCGCCTTGGCAGCCGCTTTCGCGATCCTTCCGCATCTTGGCCTGCGTGCGACGATCTTCTTGGCCGCGGGCATCGACCTGGTCGTCGCGCTGGGTGCCGGCTGGATTCGTGTCCCGGCAGCAACCTCGAGCGCAGCGAGCCTTCCGAGCACCAAGGTCGCGACGAGGTTGCCTCCGGAGAGAAGAGTCCGGAGTGTGCGGATCCGCACCGCGCTTGTTCTCGCCGGAGCTCTAGGAGCGACCTGTCAAGTGGCCTGGACCCGCCTCTTGACCCTCTACTTCGGCTCCTCGGTGCAGGGCCTGGCCCTTACGCTCGCCGTTTGCCTCCTCGGTCTGGCGGCGGGCTCGTTGGGGATGACGCGCCTTCTCTCCAGGGGAGCCATGCAAGGCAGGTGGGATAGGAGGCTTTGGAGCCTCGCCGCGGGATCCCTGGTCCTCACGCTTCCCATGTGGGGCGTGCTACCCGTGCTCGTGGTCCTCGCACAGGCGAGGTTGGGAGCCAGCTTCGCCATGGGTCTCGTCCTGCAGGCCTTACTCTGCTCGATCCTCGTCCTTCCCACCGCCATCGCCCTCGGCGCGCTGCTCCCCGCGCTGGTCGATTCGCTAGGAGGAGGTGTCCGTGGCCCCGGCGAAGCCTCGGCGTCGGGGTATGCGCTCGACTCCGCGGGCTCCGTCCTTGGAGGCCTTGCAGCATCGTACTTTCTCCTGCCCGCCCTGGGCGCCTCGGCGATGCTGCGGATGGTGGTGGTCCTGTTCGCCATGCTCGTGCTGTTCCAGCCCTTGCGCTCCGTATGGCGGCGTAGTCGATCGCGCGTGGCGCAGCCTCTCCTCGCTTCAGCGGTGATCGGCTCCCTCGCCCTGCTGCTTCCCAGGTGGGATCCATTGCTTGTCAGCTCGGGCCCTTTGCTCTACGGCCCCTCCTATGTGCGGGCGGGAGGGGCGACCTGGTCCGGCGTCCACGAGGCGATGCGGCGTCGAGGCAAACTCTTGTTCTTCGATGAAGGCCCCGACGCCACCGTCACCGTGAGGCAAAGCCCCACCGGAGGCCGCTCCCTTCAGATCAACGGCAAGACCGACGCCTCCGATTCGGGAGATCTCTCGGCGCAGATGCTGGCGGGCCGGATTCCGGCTCTTCTGCACGCGGCGCCCGCTCGGGCTCTCGTCATCGGGCTCGCCAGCGGCACGACCGCAGCCGCCGTCGTGACGCAGCGGCTCGCTCGTCTGGATTGCGTGGAGATCGTGCCGGGAGTGGCGAGAGCGGCGGCGCAGTTCGAATCGATCCAGGGAGGGATCCTGCACGACGAGCGCTTCCACCTCTTCCTGGGCGACGGACGGAGCTTTCTCCAGCAAGGCCGGGATCTCTACGACGTCATCGTTTCCCAGCCGACCAATCCCTGGATCGCGGGCGTCACCAACCTCTTCACGCGGGAGTTTTTTCAAGCCGTCCATCGGCGACTCGCGCCGGGTGGCGTCGCGCTGGTCTGGGTTCAGGGATATGCCATGGCTCCCGAAGACTTCAAGAGCGTCGTGGGCACCTTCCGAGACACCTTTTCGCAGGCCCAGCTCTGGGAGGAGTCCGCCGGAGGCGGTGACTACTTCCTGGTGGCACAGCGCGGTGGAGCGCCGCCGCGCCTTTCGGACATCGCCACCCGCTGGAGCGAGGCGCCGGGTTCCGGGCAGGCAGAGGTCCTAGCGGGTTTTCCCGATTTCCTGGGAAGATTCCTCGCCTCCGGCGCAGCCCTGGAGGCGTTTTCCCGCGAGGCACCGCGAATTACCGACGACAACCTGCGGCTGGAATACTCCGCGCCGCGCGAGATCTGGAAGAATCGGCTGCCCGAGCTCCTGGCCTCTCTCGAGGCGATTCGCCAAAGTCCGGTCCAGCTCTTCCCGGATCTGGCGGAGCCCGCACATCGCCTTCTCCGATCGGACCTGGCGCGGCGCGAGCGCGGTCGGCGAGAACGGATCCGCATCGCTGTGTCGCTCCGGAGAGAGGACTTGGAGGCCCTGGGCTCTCCCGGCTTGTCTTCGGGGCTGCATCAGATTCGCGCCGGCCGGGCGGCAAGGGCGCTTCCCTTCCTGGCCCAGGCGCGGCTGGAGGCCCCTCGGGCTCCGGTGGTGCCCCTGCTTCAAGGGTGGATTCTCCTGGGGGAAGCAAGGCCTGAGGATGCCGAGCGAGCCTTCCGGGCAGCTCGATCGCTCGACTCCGGGGATTCCCACGCGGCGGGGGGTCTAGGGATTGCGCTCTACCGTCAAGGGCGGCTCGAAGAAGCCGCCGGAGCCTTCCAGGAGGCGATGAAGGCGGACCCGCACGATTCCTATTCCGTCTCTAATCTGGGTGCCGTGCGGCTGGCGGAGGGTCGGGACTCGGAGGCCCTGGCCCTTCTCGAGCGGGCGCTGCGCATGGACCCCGGGCATGACTCGGCTCGCATCAATCGCGGCGTAGCGCTCGCGAGGCTGGGTCGAGTTGAAGAGGCGATCGGGGAATACCGCAGGGTACTGGAGAAGGACCCCGAGAACGACGACGCGCGGTACAACCTGGCGCGGGCTCTCGAGCGCCTCGGGAAGACGGCGGGGGTGCGGACATGAAAGGGAGTCAGGGCTTCCCGGGCTTGCTCGCGCCTGCAGCGGGAGCCTGCACCGCGGCGGCCGGCTTCGGCTTCTCCTGCGCCACCTTTCGAGCCTGGGCGAGCGCGCTGTTCCAGTCCTCTTCCTTCACCTGCATCACCGAGGGCCATGCCTCATCCTTGAAATAGATCTTTCCCCGCCCATCGCTTTTCCCCACGCGAAGCACGGTCGGTCTCGCCCCCTCTTCTCCTTGTTTCCAGAACTCCAGCTTGGCGCCGGGCGGCTCCAGGCCGAGCGAGCTCAGGCTCTGCGCGGGACGATCGAGAAACTCCTCCGCCTTGAGGTCGGTGAGGGTCCTCAGGAGGTGATCCACCCCTTCTTCCGCCGCGACTCCCGCCGACGGGCTGACGCGAACCCACCCGTTGTCCACGTTCTTCTTCAACTCGAGCGGCTGGGCAGCTGCGCCGGATATGCGAAACCTCCCCAGGTCCCACTGGGCGAAAGGCAGGATCTCCTTCCTTCGAAGGTCTTTTGCGGAGCTGTTCAGCTTGGCCTGGATGCTGTCGGAGACCTTCACCAGGGCCCCGGAAGCAGGATGGGTCGCGAAGAGACTGCCGGCCTGAGCTTTGCCGAAGTCGAGCTCAGGATCGCTCTTCCACTCCTCGCCATGCAGGGTTGCGCGCAAACGGGCCGGCGAGAGTTGATGCTTCTTGAGCAGCTCGGAGGCAGGTTTCTCGTCGATGAACTCGGTCACGCGGAGTCCTTCGAGAGCGGAGAGCAGATCCGAAACCGTCGAGTCCTCGGCGGGAGCGGCGAACGGTGCGACGATCGTCCACTTCCCCTCAGGCTTCGCGAGCGAGATCGCGTCCTTCCCGTGCACCAGCGTCAGCCCGCTCAGTTTCGCGGGATCGAACTTCAGGAGGGTCTTGTCGCGCAGGGTGAAGAGGGTGGCGTTCTTCACCGACTCGGAGCCCGAGACAATCAGGATCTTCCCTTGATCCCCGAGCCTGGCATAGGTCCCGCCTCCCGTGGGGGCGTCGTCTCCCAGGGAGAGCACCGGGATAGGCTTGGGTCGGGAGAGCTCCAGCACCAGCGAAACCGGCGGAGGCGCGAGGTTGAAGGAGTGCGGGTCCTCGAGTTTCCCGAGATCGTGACTGATCCGCATCCCTTGGAGGGAGCTCAGCAGCTCATCCACCGCACTGTCATCGGGAGCGGTCTGCAAGGGCTCCTGGATGCGCCACTTCCCGTTCATCTTCTGGAGCCGGATTCTCTCCCCGGCATGAGTCAGGACGAGACCGACGACCTGTTCCTTCTCGAAGGCGAGGACCTTCTCACTCTCTTCCTTCGCCTTCTTTCCTTTCTCTCCTCCGCGGATTTCCACGAGCCAGACGTACGCCGAGAGAGCCAGGAGCGCGCCGAGGGCGATGAGAAGGTTCCACCGCCTCACAGTCTTCTTCTCCGGGCCCAGAGGATCACACCTGCGATCAAGACGGAGCCCGGGATCGCGAGCACGCAGGTCGCGCCGATCAACGTCACCTGTTGCTGGGAAAGGTTCACGCGCGACCCGCCTTGGGCCTTCGGCCCGATCGCCACCAGATCTTCCTGGCCCGCGAGCCAGTTCACCGCGTTGAGGAACAACTCGCCATCGCTGGTGCCGCTGAAGTAGGCGTTGCTGGCGAAATCGGAATCCCCGAACACCACCACCTTGGTCTCAAGTCCGGAAGATTTGCCCTGCTGGGTCGATGCCGCCTTGACGTCGGCGGAATCCAATTTCCTGGTGGCCACCGCCGCCAGCACGAGCGGACCCGGGTGGTCCTCCGGATCCAGCTTCAGCTTCCCCGTCGGCGCCTCCTTCTCGTAGTTCATCTCGCCCCAGGACAGGGGCGTCGTCCGCGCCAGGGCTTGAAGCTCCACGCCGGAGGGGGCGGGAGACGCGAGCGTCAGGGAGCGGGCCAAAGGATAGAAAGTCTGGTATCGGAAACCCTTGGTGATCGCATGCGATTCGTAGCCATCTGCGGGAACCATGGGGATGTCGGGCTTGCCGCCGAAAAGCGTGGACACGCGGTCGATGATCAGGTCCCGGTCGGCCGTGATCCCGTACTTGCCCAGGAGAGTGTCGAGGCCGCTGTCCAGACCCGGATCCAGCAGGAGAGACGCCCTACCACCCTTGTCCAGATAACTCTGCAGCTTCTCCACCTCCGCCGGGAGCCATGGCTTCTGGGGTCCCGCCACGATCACGACCGCGCAATGCTCCGGCACCCCCATCGCGGGAGAGAAGGTCTCGAGTTTCGCCTGCTGCTTCTCGACGATCGTCTGAAACGCGGAAAGGCCCTGTTGGGAGCTGTCCTTCGTCTCCCTCTCTCCGTGCCCGATGGCGAAGCAGAGCGTCTTGGTCTGGTCCCGCGTGACTTTCAGGATGGCGTTGGTGATCGCCTCCTCGTCCCCCGTGACTACGGTGGTGCTCTGGGTCCCCGATTTCAAGACCACCGATTGTTCCTGGGTGATCGAATCCGCCTTGGCCTGCGACGGGTTCTTGAGGGGGTCGATGAAGCGGGCGTGGAATTTCTTCTTCCCCTGATACTCGTACTCCTGCAGGAGGTCCTGCATCTTCTGCTCGGGTGGGGTCCCGGAATAAAAGTAGGCGGTTGCCTCCACCTCGCGAGGCAGGTTGGCAAGAATCTTGGCTGTCTGGGCGGACAGAGAAAAAGTCTTCTGTTCGGTCAGGTCGTACCGCTTGTGGTGGCGCGCCGCGAGGAAGTTGAGAAGGCACAGGACGGCGGCGACGATAATCAGGAACGCGACGTCGCCGCTCCCTTCCCTCACGGCCCTGCCGCGGAGCCTGTCCAGGATGGCGGCAAGATTCAGCAAGACCCCCAGGAGGACCAGCACGCCTCCCACGCCGAGGAGCAGGCTGAGGAGAACTCTTTGTCCGGGAGCCAAGAGGTAGCACACCAGGCTCGAGATCAGGACGAGCAGACCTCCGGGAGCGGCGAATCGCTTCAGGATTCTCATCGATTCATCTCCATCGATGGGAATCCACCACGCGGACGGTCACCAGAAGGGAGAAGGTGATGACGGACAGGTAGTAGACCACATGCTGGGTATCCACGACCCCCTTCGCGAAGTCCGGAAAGTGGACGATGATCGAGAGATTCTTGAGGAATTCCGCGGGCTTCTCGCCGAACCAGCTGGCCAGCGGTCCTTCGAAGGCCGAGAGGAACCAGAGTCCCAGCAGCGTGCCGACCCCCAGCACGTAGGCGAGCACCTGGTT
>DASYRY010000379.1:0-2473 GCA_036004025.1 Candidatus Polarisedimenticolia bacterium
CGTATGAAAAAGGTATCCGTCGCCAGCTCCTGGGAATCATCCAGAAAGAAATCTCCATCCGCTTGAAGATATCCGCCGATCCGGAACAGGGCGTTGCCATCCTCGCTCTGGAACTGGAGCCCGTTCTTCCACGTCACCGGCTCGTAGGGCTTCGCCTCTCCGGTCGTCTCCTGGGCCCAGACGTGCGACGCCAGAAGCAGGGAGCACGCCAGGACGCTCGATCCCCATGCGCAACACAGCAGTGTCTTCAATGACTTCCCTCCCTGAACCGCTGAGTTCGTTCCGTCGTCACGTCACGACGTGCGCTCGTTTTCAAGCTCATCGCACCGCGAGCATCCGGCAGCTCTGAGCCTTGAACACCAGGCTCACCTTCATGCCTTCTCCCAGGCCGAGACGGGCGCGGGCCTGCCGCGTGATCAGGCTCACGAGGCGGCGCTCGCCTCGACCAAGAGCGACGATGACCATGACCGCGCGATCCGCGCCGACCTCCGCGCTCTCCCTCACCTCGCGCACGATTCCCGGCAGGACGTTCTGCGCCGAGATCCCCTCGGGAGCGCGCGTGGCGAGCAGGATGTCTTCGGCGCGCAGGCCGAAGACGACCTTGCCGGCCCCCGGCGTACCGGAAGCCGGAACCAGCACGCTAAGACCCGGCTCCAGCTCCACGAGCAGCCCGGACTCCTTGGCATCTTGGGCTTGCCCCTCGAGCAGGTTCTCGAATCCCTCCTCCCGGAGCATCGGCAGGACACTCGGGTCGAGGAACACCGCCTCGGGTCTGCCTCGCGCCAGCATCTTTCCCTCGGAGAGGACGATGACCTCGCGGCTCAGAATACTCATCTCCGTGGCATCGTGCGAGACATAGATGGTGGGAAGGTCGAACTCCTCGTGGATCCGCAACAGATAGGAGAGAATCTTGCGCCTGAGCGGCGCGTCGAGTCCGGCCATCGGCTCATCCAGGAGTAAGAGGCCCGGACCCGAGCAGAGCGCCCGACCCAGGGCGACCCTTTGTTTCTCGCCGCCGGACAGCTCCGTCACGCTTGCGCCCTTCAGCGGCTCCAGCTCCAGGACCTCCAACACGCGTTCGGCGGAGATTCTCGGACCGCCCGGCTTGTCCGCTCGTGGTGTGCCGGAGAGGAGGTTTTCCAGAACGTTGTAATGAGGGAACAGCAGCGTGTCCTGGGCGACGTAGCCAACGCGCCGGCGTTCAGGGGGCAGATGGATGTGGTTCTCGGAGTCGAGCCATCTCTCTCCCGAGACTTCGATGCGTCCTCGGGCCTGCGGCATCAACCCGGCGATCGATTCCAGGATCGTCGACTTCCCTGCCCCGGAGTGCCCGAAGATTCCCAAGGCGTTCTCGATGGTTTTCCATCGTACTTCCACAGCGAACCGATCCAGCGGGATTCGGAGATCGAGAAGGACGCTCAAATCCGTGCCTTTCGCCGGCGCAGCAGGACCTCCGAGATCCAGACGGCCCCGAAGGCGAGCGCCGCCGTGATCCCCACCAGCAGACGGGCTTCGTCGTCCCGTCCGACCTGGATGTCGTTGAAGATCGCCAGGGCGAGGGTCTGGGTCTTGCCGGGGATGTTGCCCGCCACGATCACCGTGGCCCCGAACTCACCCAAGGCCCTGCTGAACCCGAGCACGCCCGCGGCCAGCAGCCCCCTGCGGGCCAGCGGCAGGGTGATCGTTCCGAATACCCGCAGCCGGCTCATTCCGAGCGTGCGGCCCATCGCCTCCAGGCGCGGGCTCACTTCTTCGAACGCCACCCGGGCCGTCCGCACGACCAGGGGCAGGGACATCAGCGCGGAGGCCAGCACGGCCCCCTTCCAGGTGAAGAGGAGATCCAGGTCGAACCCCAGCGCTTTTTCCCCGAGGATTCCGTTGCGCGCCAGGAGGGCGAGTAGAAGGTAGCCGACCGCCGTGGGAGGAAGCACCAGGGGGAGATAGGCCAAGGTCTCCAGGAGAGCCTTTCCGGGGAACCGCCGCCGCGCGACGAGCAGCCCGAGCAGGATTCCGGGAGGCAGGACGAGAATCGTCGCGGCGGACGCCACCTTGAGGCTGAGCAGGATGGCGATCGTGGCCGTGTCGCTCAAGGCTTGGGCGCCTTGACGATGAAGCCGCGGTTGCCGAATGCCTTCATCGCTTGCGCGGAGGTGAGACACACCGCCATCTTCCGCACCTCATCCGGATGGGGACGGTTTCGCAGCATGGCGAAAGAGTAGGCGATGTTCGGCGCATCCTCCTCGGGAACCTCGTAAAGGACCCGCACCCTCTTGGAGATCATCGCATCGGTCGCGTAGACGACACCGGCTTCGATCAATCCCGATTCCACCGCCGCGAGCGTTGCCCTTACATCCACGGCCGGAACCACCCGCTCCCGAATCGCGTCCCACTGTCCCATCTTCACGAGCCATGCCCGGGAGTACTTTCCCGCCGGGACCGCCTCCGGGTTCGCCAGGGAAAGGCGGCGGACGCC
>DASYRY010000380.1:0-4941 GCA_036004025.1 Candidatus Polarisedimenticolia bacterium
TTCCATGATGGTGTTGGCGGCGGCCGCGGGGTTCTGGCTCGGTCACTATCTGACGGCTCGACAGAGGTGGCCCTTCCAGGGCCCGACCCCTCAACAGAAAACGCCCAACCAGACCTCACCTTCCGAGGGCCCTGCCCCCCCGAGCCCGGATTGCGGACGCCCTACCAGCCATCCCGTCGCGGGCAGTCTTCTCAAGGGCGTGACCCTGGAAGGGGATGGCATGCTCCTCCCTTCGCCTCACTGGCTGCTTCACGTGGGACCCGCTCCTCACACCTTGAAGGTGACCAACACCGGTACGACGGCGATCCAGCTCGGCATGGTGCAGCTGTACGACAACGTCGACGACAAGTACCAGCTCAGCGACAGCCTGCCGGCGAACTGCAATTTCCCGATGCTCACGAACCCCGGATGCAATTCTCTGGCTGCTTCAGGCGGGAGCTGCACGTTTACGTTGAACAATATCGACAAAGCCATGACGATTTATATTTGGATTTCGATTGCCACCGGCGGCGGAATCGAGGTATCGATCCCCATCGTCCCGTAGCCCGCGTCGCCGCCGAAGGCCCGGCCGCGCTCCCATTCGGCCGCGCGCTCTGCTATTGTTCTCCCCCAAATGCCACTCGAACCTGGTATCCGGCTCGGTCCGTATGAGATTGTCGGTCCCCTCGGAGCGGGGGGGATGGGCGAGGTGTACCGCGCCCGCGATCCGCGCATCGGACGGGACGTGGCGATCAAGGTCCTCCCGGCCAGCTTCGCGGCCAGCGCCGATCGGCTGCAGCGCTTCGAGCGCGAGGCGCGCGCCGCCGGCACGCTGAACCATCCCAACCTGGTGACCATCCACGAGCTGGGCAGCCACGAGCGATCTCCCTACATCGTCATGGAGCTGTTGGAGGGGGAGACCCTGCGCGCCCGGCTCTCCGACCCGGCGTCACGAGACTCCCGATCCAAAGCGAAGGCCTCCTCCGGCGCCGAACCAGGGACACCTTCGCCCTCATCAGCCACGGGAGGCGCTCGTGCCGCACCGACGCCCGGCTCCGGCTCGGCGGCTCCCGCAGGCCGCGTCCTCCCACGCCGCAAGGTGGTGGAATACGGCATCGGCATCGCCTCCGGCCTCGCCGCCGCGCATGACAAAGACATCGTCCACCGCGACCTGAAGCCCGACAACATCTTCCTTACCCGCGACGGCCGCGTGAAGATCCTCGATTTCGGACTGGCCAAGCTCTCCGACCCGACGGAGCAGGACGCCAGCCAGAAGCCGACGGCGATGCTGGAGACCACCCCCGGAACGGTGATGGGGACGGCCGGCTACATGTCCCCGGAGCAGGTCCGCGGCCTCGACGCCGACCACCGCTCCGACATCTTCTCTTTCGGCGCCATCCTCTATGAGATGCTTACCGGCCGCGGCCCCTTCCGCCGCGACTCGGCCGTGGAGACAATGAACGCCATCCTCACCGTCGAGCCGCCGGAAATCGCCCGTGAAGGCAGTGGCATCTACCCGGCCCTGGAACGCATCGTCCGGCGCTGCCTTGAGAAGGAGCGCGAGCAGCGCTTTCAATCGGCGCGGGATTTGGCCTTCGCCCTGGAAGCGGTCGAAGGCTCCTCCGCCAGCGGTCCCGCGCCCGCGGCAGATGCGGCCGCCGCCGTGGCCGAACGCAGAAGGAGCTTCCTCCTGCCGGTGCTGGGCGCCGTCGTCCTCGCCACCGCAGCCTTCGTCCTCGGCCGAATGCTTCCTTCCGCCGTCCGGCCCTCCGGTGCGGGCGCCGGCGGCAGCGCCATCGCCGCCCCGGTCCATTTCACGCGCCTCACCTTCGCCCGCGGCGTGGAGTCGCAGCCGAGCGTCTCTTCCGACGGGCGCTCGATCGTCTACGTCAGCTCCGCTGATGACACCCAGAGCGACCTTTACCTCCAGCGTGTGGGAGGGGAGAACGCCATCAACCTCACGCCGGACTCCAAGCAGGACGACTGGTCCCCGGCCTTCTCCCCGGACGGGCAGTCGATTGCCTACCGGTCGGAAGGGGAGGCGCAAGGGATCTTCGTCATGGGAGCCACCGGTGAATCGGCGCATAGAGTGGCCGATTTCGGATTCAATCCCGCCTGGTCCCCCGACGGGAAAGAGCTGGTCGTGGCCACCGAAGGACTGACCGATCCCACGTCGCGCAACACCCGCAGCCAGCTCTGGCGCATCGACGTGATGAGCGGCGCAAAGAAGCAGATTCCCATGCAGCAGGATGATGCAGCGCAGCCCAGCTGGTCCCCCCATGGCCAGCGCATCGCCTACTGGGGTCTCCCGGAGGGAACCGGCAAGCGGGTCCTTTACACCGTATCCACGGAGGGCGGCGAGGTGATGCCTTTGAATGACGACAACTTCTTCAACTGGAACCCAGTCTGGTCTCCCGACGGCAAGTACCTCTACTTCGCCAGCGACCGGGGCGGATCCATGAACCTCTGGCGGCGACCCATCGACGAAGAGAGCGGAAAGCCGCTCGGTGAGCCCGAGCGGGTGACCTCCGGCGGGCAATGGAACGCACACATCTCCATCTCCAGGTCAGGCCAGGTCGTCTACGCCGCTCTCAGCACCGGCTACAGTGTCGAGCGCTACCAGGTCGATGCCGCCACGGGAAAGATCGCCACGCCGCCGGCCACGATCTTGGGCAGCTCGCGGGAGATCTGGGAGACCGCCCTCTCGCCGAACGGCCGCTGGATCGTCATAAAGGTGCGCGACGCCCAGGAAGACCTGGTCGTCGCCCAATCCGACGGGACGGGAATCCGCCGCCTCACCAACGATCGGTTCAAGGATCGCAGCCCCAGGTGGGGGCCCGATTCCGAGCAGATTTATTTCTTCTCCGACCGCACCGGGCGCTACGAGCAATGGAGAATTCGCCGCGACGGCAGCGGGCTCCAGCAGCTCTCTTCGACCGAGGGCAGCATGTCAAATCCTCTGCCCTCTCCGGATGGGACGACCCTCGCCGTTCCCATGTTCAGCGGGGACGTCGCCACGACCTCCGGCCTGATCGACCTTACAGGACCTCTTCCGCAACGCTCGGTCCAGCGCCTGCCGGCCGTGGATGAAACCCACGGATTCGGCGTCGCCGGCTGGTCGCCCGACGGGAAATGGCTGGTCGGCATCCTGACCACGACTACCACCGGGGACGGAGTCGCCATCTTCTCCTTGCCGAACAAGAAGTATGAAACTTTGACCCGCACGGGATTCCCCGTCGGCTGGCTCCCCGACGGACGGCGAATTCTCTACCGGGACAAGAACAGCCTCCTCACGGTGGACGTCGCGACCAGAAAAACGCAGACGGTCGTGGACAAGCTGGGCGCCGGCATCGGCAACCTGTTCCTGGCCCGCGACGGCCGCACCCTCCTCGCGGTGCGTGGAGACAACCAGGCCGACATCTGGATGGTCGGCCCTCCCGAGCCCACCCCGGCCACCCCCTAGCCGGCTTTCAAGACCCCATCCGCCTTCCCGGACGGTCACCCCTCCTCGCTGCCAGCCGCGTTGAGCTCGAACAAGATTCACCGCAAGACTTGACATTTAATCAAATACCACCATAATCTCCTTACCGTATGAAAGAGCCACTGAGCCCTCCGCAGGCCAGGCGCCTTATCCATGAAATCCTCGCCAGCGGCGATGTGGTCTCTTCGAAGCACGCCTCAGAGGAGATGGCGAAGGATGGCCTCACGATGGTCGACTGCGTCAATATCCTCCGAGGCGGGATTGTGGAGCAAGCTGAATGGGAGAACGGCTCGTGGCGTTACCGGGTTCATTCCCAGCGCATCTGGGTCGTGATGGCATTTAGGTCAGAGAAGCGATTGGTCGTGGTGACGGCCTGGAGGTCGAAGCAATGAAATGCCCGCAGTGCGGCTATTCCATGAAGGCGGCTCGTGAGAACTACCTTTACCGGGAAAGCGGCTTGCCGAACGTCACGCTGGTGGGGATCGAGGTGAGCCGGTGTCCCCATTGTGGAGAGCACGAGGCGGTCATACCTAAAATCGAGCAGCTGCACCGAGTCATCGCGGCGGCGACCGCCCGTAAGGTGCCCCGTCTCACTCGGGAAGAGATTCGATTCCTGCGGAAATACTTGGGCTGGTCCGGAGGTGATTTCGCTGAGCACATGGGGGTCACCCCTGAAACCGTGTCGCGGTGGGAGAATGGGTCCGCGATCATGAGCGCTTCGGCGGAGCGGCTTCTGCGGCTGGCGGCTCTGAGCCGCGAGCCCATCAGCGATTATTCCCTGGATCTTCTCAAGGGCGTTGCCCAAAAGAAAGCCGCAGCCGAAGCTCTCAAGGTGCGGGTGGCAAGAGGCGCCTGGAGCACAGAAGCGGCCTAGTCAGAGGGCCGCCTGGCTGCGCCTATCTCGGAAGACGGCTCGGGAGAGCTACTTTGGGGAAGTGCTGGGTGTCCAGAGCGCGGTGGCCGCGGTCCCATCCCCTCCCAGAGTCACCAGATCCTTGATCACGAGCTTGTGCGGCGCGGCGGGCGCCGCCGAAACCGAGATCCCGATCAGCAGAGCACATAGAACGATCTGCAGGAGGCGGTGCGTATGGCCCATCGGCATGCTCCAGAATTGTTGATTGATGCGATTCTTTGCCCTTAGTCGGCAAACTGTCAAGGGTGCCCCAAGTGCACCATCGAAGCGCTCGTATCCCACAAACGCCTGGCCAGAGCCCGGTCACGGGCCAGCGGGGCCGGCTCCACCATCTTCCCTTTCTCGAAGTACTTTCCCGTGACATCGTTCAGATCGGGGCGCGTGGCCAGCGCCACGACGTGGGCCGCGCCCTTCTCGGGGCTGATGAAGAACGGCCGGAGTAGGATGGCAATGATGGGCTTCGCCCAGGGCGGCGCGCCGCACCAGATGTTCGTGTTCACCGAGCCGGGATGCACGCTGTTCGACGTGACACCCCGGCCCTCGAGACGGCGCGCCAGCTCCGCGGCGA
>DASYRY010000381.1:0-5110 GCA_036004025.1 Candidatus Polarisedimenticolia bacterium
AATCGACTCTGATGGGGAGAACGGCAATCGAGCCTCGCCGGGGCCACGATTCATCCGCAGGGGTGGTGGGGAGATCCCGCCGCGCTCCGGACTACGAGCGCGTCACCAGCAGGTCTTCGATCGCCAGGGTGTCGAGGTCCCCGGCCAGGAAAGTCTGCACGGCATCCGAGGGGGAGCAGACGATCGGCTCTTCGTGGATGTTGAACGAAGTGTTCAGGACGCTGGGAATGCCGGTCTTGCGATGATAGGCGGAGAGGATCGCGTGGAACGTAGGGTTCGTCACCTCATCCACCAGCTGCGGTCTCGCGGTGCCGTCCACGTGCACCGCCGCCGGGGAGTTTTGCTTCATGAAGTCGGTGCAATCGTACGTGATGGTCATGAACCGGGCGGCATCGGCGGCGACCTCCAGGTTGCGATAGCAGCGAGGCGCCTCTTCCGCCAAGGTGGCCGGGGCGAAGGGCATGAATTCCGTCCGCTTCAGCTTCTCGTTCAGCCACTGGTTGGCCCGAGGATCCCGCGCGTGGAAGAGGATCGAGCGATTCCCCAGCGCGCGGGGACCGTATTCCATGCGTCCTGCGCACCGAGCCACGGTCTTTCCCTGCGCCAGCAACTCTCCGATCTCTTCCGCCGGGTTTCCCATGCGGCGCGCCCGGAGGCCTCTTCCGGCGAGTGCCGACTCCACGTCCCTCTCGGTGAAAGGAGGCCCCAGGAAGACATCGGGTAGGCGGGCGGGGCGCATGCCTCCTGTTTCCGCCTGCAGCACCATCGCCGCGCCGGCTCCGGTCCCCGAATCATTCATGGCCGGATAGACGAAGACACGAGAGACGCCCTCCGTCTGCGCAATCCGCTGGTTGAGCTTCACGTTGGCGACGACTCCTCCCGCCAGCGCCACGCAATCGGCGCGATAACGGCGCAGGTAAGGCTTCAGGTAGTCCCCCACCACCTTCTCCAGGACCTCCTGCCAAGCGGCCGCGACCTGCTCCCGCGGATGCCGCGCGACCACTTCCGCCGCGAAGCCGCGATCGAACAAGCATCGTGACTCGAACGTCCCGTCACGCTGGATGAATCGGGCGAGCACCTCCTGCTTCAACGCCCCCGCTTTGCCATACGCCGCGAGGCCGAGGATCTTTCCTTCATGCCGATCCGGAACGAAGCCCAGGGCCTTCGTGACCTGGGCGTAGTACATCCCCAGAGAGTGCGGAAATCTCACGGAGTGGATCCTGCGAAGGGTTCCCCCTTCTCCCAAGCTCACGGTCGTGGTCAATCCGCTTCCGTACGCGTCCACCGTCAGGATGAGCGCGCGATCGAATCCCGACGCGTAGTAGGCGGAAGCCACGTGCGCCTCGTGGTGCTCGACGCGCCGGAGCTTCCCGGCAAGACCGAGTTGGGCGAGCCCGGCGAGGAGCTCCCGGTTAAGCCTGAGGTGATCGAGGATCGCTTTCCCCGACCAGCGGGTGGCGTAATAGAGATGCCGGAAGGCGGCGCCGGGTCCGGCGCCAAGCTCGCGCGGGATGGTCTTGGCGGTGCTTCCCAGGCACCCGAGAATCAGCCGCGACTCGCGGTCCCAGGAGAAGAACGGATAGGCGACCGCATCGATCTGCCCCGGCTCCAATCCCTCGAAATCGAGCGCGGCGCGCAGGCTGAGGCGGGGGAAGCCGCCTTGCTGCTTTTCGCGCGTGAGGCGCTCCTCCGAGAGCGCGAAGGTGAGCCGCCCATCACGGAGGATCGCCACGGTGCTTTCCTTGTCGAGCGCCGAAATCCCGAGGACGATCACGCGCTGCTCCCGGCGGCCGGCTCCAGGAGCCGCTTGATGCGCTCCGGATGGGGCGAGAGCTTGAAGCGGAACACCGTCATGCCGGTCCGGAAATTCACGGTTTTTCGGGGAAGCCGGTGGAGATCCGAGTCCGGGAGGACGTCTCGGGGGATGGTCGCCATCGCCCCCTCGTATCCGGCCGCGATCACCTCCCGGCGGGTCTCCTCGTCGCACACTCCGTTGGGATAGCAGAACAGCGTGCAGGGACGCCCCGTTTCTCTTTGGAGATCCGCGCGGCTCTGCCGGATTTCGAGGCCTCTGCGTTCGGAGGTCTCGCGGGGCAGAAGGCAGTGGCTCACCGTGTGGGCGCCGAAGGAGATCCCGTCCTTCTGCATCTCACGGACCTGATCCCATGTAAGAAAGCCTTCTTCGGCATTCGGCCCCGATCCGAGTCCGAGGCGGGCCGATGCCGCGCGCACCCGATCCAGAATCGCGTCCATCGGCAGGCGCTTGAGATCGGCAAGCAGGCGGTCCCGCTGGGCGAGGGTCCGCACGTCGCACCGCCCCAGCCCTTCCAGCTCGACCCACGCGGCGCCCGCGGCCCGCCAGCGGCAGATCTCATCCCACCAGAAGAGCCCACGGCCCCCGCCGATGAAGCCGGTGCTCAGGAAGATGGTCGCTGGCAGCCGATGCTTGCGCAGCAGCGGAAAGGCGTGGAGATAGTTGTCGGCATATCCGTCGTCGAGGGTGATGCACACGCACCGCTCGGGCAGCTTCCGGTCCTCACGCAGCGAGCGGACCAGCTCCTCGAGAGGCAGGACACTGTGGCGGCCAGCCAGGACCTTGACCTGCGCCGCGAAGCTCTCGACGGGAGTGACCAGATCCTCCAGGAGGGAGGGATCTCGAAGACGCTCCCGGGGAAGGATGCGGTGGTAGGCGAGGATCACGGCCCGAGGCTCCCGCCCGGGTCCGGCACGCTCTTCGAGTCGTCCCAGAAATCGAAGGGCCCAGGCGAGCGCGAACTCGGCTTGGGCCCTGGTGTCCGTCAAATCCTGCCTCCAGAGCGGCGAACGTTTCCTTTTATCCCACGACACCGCACGCGTCAACTGCAGCGCGGATCGTGGTGGGGTCTTTGCCATCATAGGCCGGGGTCCTTGTTGATCCCATAGGGATGGCGCCGCTAGAATCGGCCTTGCCAATGGCACCATCCCGGCGCCCTCCAGCGCGCGCCTTCGTCAGACGACGCACGGATCGGCCCACGCCATGAATGAAAGCATGCCCGACGCCGCGGACCGCTGGAAACTCATCAGCGCGATTCTGGACCAGGCTCTGGAGTTTCCCGCCGGCGAGCGCTCCCGGTTCCTCGACAAGGAATGCGCCCAGGACCCCGATCTCAAGCGGGAGATTCTGGCGCTGCTTGCGACCTCGGAAAAGAGCCCCGGGCTGCTGGAGGCAAGTTTCGAGGGCTGGGCCGGAACTCTCCTGAGGGAAATCGCCGGAGAGGACTCCGATGCCGAGACCATGGGAATCGCGGTCGGGCCCTACCGGACCCTGGGAGAGGTGGGACGGGGCGGAATGGGAGTCGTGCTTCTCGCCGAGCGCGCCGACGGCCAATTCCAGCACCGCGTTGCCCTGAAGCTCATCAAGAAGGGCCTCGACTCCGAGGAGATCCTCTCCCGGTTCCTGCGCGAGCGCCAGATCCTCGCCCGCCTCCAGCACCCCCACATCGCGAGGCTTCTCGACGGAGGGCTCAGCGCCGACGGAAGGCCTTACTTCGCGATGGAGTACGTCGAGGGGGAGCCTCTTACTTCGTTCTGTGATCGCCGTGGCATGGGGATCGAGCAGCGTCTCGGGCTCTTCCTGGACGCATGCTCCGCCGTGCAGCACGCGCACCGGAGCCTGGTCGTGCATCGAGATCTGAAGCCTTCCAACATCCTGGTCACCACCGAGGGAGAGGTGAAGCTGCTCGATTTCGGCATCGCCCGGCTCCTCAGCGCGGAAGGGGGAGGCGACGCCACGCTGACGCAGCCGGGACCCCGGCCCATGACACCCGAATACGCCGCCCCCGAGCAGGTGCGCGGCGAGCCCGCGACCACTGCCACGGACGTCTACGCGCTGGGGCTCGTGCTCTACGAGCTGCTCGTCGGGCGCCGGCCCTACCGGCTCGCCGGCCTCACGCCGCCGGAAGTGGAGAAGACGATTCTCGAGACGCGACCGGAAGCCCCCTCGACGCTCGCTTCCGGGAGCCCGGCCGAGAACGGAGATCAGGAGGCGGAGCCTGGCGCGATCGCCTTGCGGCGCGGCACGACTCCCGAGAAGCTCCGGCGCATCCTGCGTGGCGATCTCGACACGATCGTGCTCACGGCGCTGAGCAAGGAGCCCGCGCGACGCTACTCCTCGGTGGAGGCGCTAGCCGATGACCTCCGGCGCCACCTCTCCCGCCAGCCCATCCGGGCCCGGCCGGCCGGACGGATGTACCGCCTGAAGAAGTTCGCCTCGCGCCACCGCGTAGGATTCGCTGCCTCGGCCCTGATCCTGACGCTGCTCGTCGCCTTTGCGATCACCATGACCATCATGGCCGGGCGCCAACTCCGCGAGCGCCGCCGTGCCGAAATCGCGGGGAATCGTGAAAAGCGTGTGCGCGATTTTCTTTCAGGAATGCTCAAGGCCGCGGGGCCGCCGCGGCTCGGCTCCGACCTCTCGGTGACCGGCACTCCCCCGCAAGACGTCACCGTGCGCCAGGTGCTGGAGCAGGCGGCCCGCGATCTGGGGAATGATCTCGCGGGCCAGCCGGAGGTCGAGGCGGCGGTGCGCGCCGTCATCGGCGAGACCTACTTCGCCCTGCACCTCAACGATGCGGCCGAGTCGCAGCTCCTCGCCTCGCTGGTCATCCAGGAGAAGCATCCCGAGAACCGGGAGGAGCTCTCCGAAACCTTCGTCGTCCTAGGCCGCGTTCTGGAGGATCAAGGCAGACTCGACGAGGCCAAAGCCCGGCTCGAGCAGGCCCTCAAGATCATGGAGGAAGGGCCGCGTAAGGAAAGCGTGGCCACGTGCAACGTGCTGACCGATCTCGCCCGAATCCACGTCGCGAAAGGCGATCTCGCCGGCGCCCGCGAGCTAATCGTGCGCGCGCTGGCCCTCGGGCAACGGGTGGAGCGGGCCGATTCCCCCAATCTCCTGCCGGTGTTGGAGGGTCACGCGAGCATCATGACCAAGCTGGGGAACAAGGAAGAAGCGATGGCCTCCCAGAGGGAAGGCGTTCGCATCAGTCGCAAGGCGCTCGGGGAGGATCACCCCGACACCATCACCGCGGTTCACAACCTTGCCATCGGGCTCGGAAACTTTGGGAAGTTCGAC
>DASYRY010000382.1:0-7237 GCA_036004025.1 Candidatus Polarisedimenticolia bacterium
GCCCTCCAGCTCAGAACGCCTGTCTCAGGATGGCCGCGGGTCTCACGCGAGCCGCGCGCGCCGCCGGATAGACTCCCGCCGCGACGGCCAGCACGAGGCCTGCCAGCAAGGCGCCGCCGACGGCGACGGCATCCAGGCCGATCAACCGGCCCGGAGGCGCGAACGGGACGATCCTGCGAAGCAGCGACTCGATTCCCCAGCCTCCGAAGGCGGTCATCGCCGTTCCGATAAGAGCTCCCGAGATTCCCAGGCAGCCGGTCTCGAGCAGCGTCAGGCTGAACAGATCCCGACCCGACGCTCCCACCGCTTTCATCAATCCGAACTCCCTGAGCCGCTCGGCGACCGACATGGTCATGACGTTGAGCACGCCCAGCGCTCCGATGAACGAAGCGACGAGAGCGCTCAACAGCAAGAGGAGACGGGACGTGGCGACGAACTCCACGACCGTGGACCGGAATTGGGTCATGGTGATCGCCTGCACCGAAGGGAGCTCGAACATCTTCGCGAGGAACGACGGCACCCGGTCCAGCGACCGCAGGCGCACGCCGACGCCCGTCAGCTTTCCCTGGCGGTCGAACAGCTCCTGCGCGAAGGTGAGAGGAAGGAAGATCATTCCGTCGTCCTGGGTTCCCGTCCGGTCGAAGACGCCGCGAATCGCTACGGGCCGATGCGCCGGTCCCACGGGCAGCCGATCCCCCACGCTCATCCCAAGGGTCGCGGCCGCGTTGTATCCGAGCAGCGCATCTCCCGCTGCGGGATTGGAGAACCAGGCGCCGCGCTGCAGCGACATCCAGGGCTTCAGGTTCCGGAACCGATCGTCCACGCCCATGAAGACCATCAGTCGATGGCCCTGGCCCGCCTCCATTCCTTGCATGAAGAGCTTGGTGGCTTCCTGGACGTCGGCATCCTGAAGGATCGTGTCGAAGGTGGCTTCGTCGATGTACATGGGGACGTTGCCCCCGCGCATCGCCAGCGAGGCGGCCTCGTAGGGACATCCCTTGGCCGTGACCAGGACCTGGTAGCCCATGCGCTCGATGGTGGAATCGAGGGCGCGCACGTAGCCGGCGTGCAGGCTGACGGTGCCGAGAAGCAACGAGGTCGAGAGCGCCACCCCCAGGACGGCGAGGGCAGTGCGCAGCGGGCGCCGGCGGAGATCGGCCGTGGCGAGACGAAAATACCCAGGAATCGCTTGCAACTGCGCATTCCTCGGAATGTGTGGTTGGTGTCCGGCCAGCGGCCGGTCAGGGTGGGGGGTCCCTCGAAGGCATCCTACCAAGGACGGGGACCGGGGGTCAACCTTGCCGTTTCGGCCCGCGGGCCTATATTTCCCGCCGGATCGGATAATCACCCCTTCCCACCCTCTCCCAGGGAGGGCGGGGTCCGATCGCAGGGGAAACGAGCCATGGGCAACTCGAGCGAGTCTCTCAGGGCCGCCAAGATCCTGTTGGTGGAAGACAATGAGATGAACAGGGACATGCTGTCGAGACGGCTCAAGAGCCGTGGCTATCAAGTGGTCGTCGCCCACGATGGGGGAACCGGAGTCGCCATGGCCAGGGACGAGGCTCCGGACCTGATCGTGATGGACATGAGTCTGCCGGTGATGAACGGATGGGAAGCGGCGCGCGTCTTGAAGCAAAGCCAGGCGACGCGCGAGATCCCGATTCTGGCTCTCACGGCGCACGCCATGGTGATGGATCGAGAGAAGGCTCTGCTCGCAGGATGCGACGATTACGATATCAAGCCAATCGAAATCAGAAGGCTTCTCTCGAAAATCCACGCCTTGCTGGAGGGGAAGGGAGACCTGGAAAGGGCCCATCGAAAAGAACCCAACTCGTGAGCCCGGAGGAGCTCCACAGCCTGCTCCAGCGGCAAATCCAGCAGCACCTCGGTTCCATCGCGATCGACCCTGGCACTCTCCGCGCCTTGCTGGATGCGGTCAGTGCGACCTATCGGGCATTCGATGCCGATCTGCTGCGGGCGAAAGAGCGTGCGGAGCGGATGCGTCGGGCCGTGGAAGCCGCTCAGGAGTCGAGTCGCGCCACGCGCGCGATCCTGGATGACATCGGCCATAAGCTTCGTACGCCGCTCAACGCGATCCTGGGATATTGCGAGATGCTCGAGGAAGAGCGGGCGAAAGCCTTGGGAGAGGAGGGTCTGCAGGACCTCAGGAGAATCCATCTTGCCGGCAGACAGCTCCTCGAAGGAGTGAACGGCGTCCTCGATCGGGCCAAGAAGGAGGCGCCGTGAGCGACCAGCCTTCCAAGAAGGCGAGCCTCCTCGTGGTGGACGACAATCCCGAGAATCTCGATCTGCTCGAGCGACGTCTCCGCAAGCACGGATACCAGGCCGAGAAAGCGGTGGATGGCGAATCGGCCCTCTCCCGAATCGCAGCGGGGGGAATCGACCTCGTCCTTCTCGACATTGGATTGCCTGGAATCGGCGGAGTGGAGGTCCTTGCGCGGATTCGCAAGCGGCAGTCGGCGGCTCGCCTCCCGGTGATCATGGTCACCGCCCGCAGCGACAACCGTGACGTGTTGGAGTGCCTTGGGAAAGGCGCCAACGACTTCGTCAGCAAGCCGGTCGACATGCCGGTGCTGTTGGCCCGGATCCAGACCCACCTCTCGATCCGAAAGACCGAGGAGCTCCTGCGAGTCAGCGAGGAGCGGTACGCTCTCGCCGCGCGAGGCAGCAACGATGGGTTGTGGGATTGGGACGTGGGAGCGGATCTGCTTCGGTTTTCGCCTCGCTGGAGGGGAATGCTGGGGTTTGAAGAGGAGGAGATTGTCGGCAGCATGAAGGATTGGATGGAAAGGATCCATCCCGAGGAGGCGGCTTCGTGGGAATCCGCCCTGCAGCGGCACTTGCGAGCGGAAAGTCCTCTCCTGGTGGACGAGCATCGAATCCGCCACGAGGGAGGCCACTACCTGTGGGTCCAGGCCAGAGGACTCGCCGTTCGCGATGTCTCGGGAGCGGCGCTTCGCATGGCGGGGTCCCTCCGGGACATCACGACCGGGAAGGCCACCGATCCGCTGACCGGGCTCCCGAATCGCCTCCTGTTCCTGGATCGGCTTTCCCGCGCGCTGGTGCACACCAAGCGCCGTCCGAACCGCCGGATGGCGGTCCTCTTCCTGGATCTGGATCGATTCAAGGTCATCAACGACAGTCTGGGACATCTCGCGGGCGACGAGCTGTTGAAGGAGGTCGCCGCGCGGATCGAGTCCGTGGTGCGCGCCACCGACACGGTGACCCGAATCGGAGGCGCGAGCACCGTCGCAAGGCTGGGCGGGGACGAATTCATCGTACTCCTGGAGGACCTCGAGCTTCCCGAGAACGCCTTGCAGGTGGCGAAAAGAATCCAGGAAGAGCTTGCTTCCCGGATCAGCCTCAACGGGCAGAAGGTCTTCGTCTCCGCCAGCATGGGAATCGTCGCCAGCGTGCGGGGATACTCCCGCCCGGAGGAGATTCTGCGCGACGCAGACACGGCCATGTATCAGGCCAAGAGCGCAGGGCGGGCCATGAGCGTCGTGTTCAGCCCTCAAATGAGGAAGCGGGCCGTGGATCGACTCGAGCTTGAAACCGAGCTGCGGCAGGCCGTCGAATTGCAGCAGCTCAGACTGGTCTACCAGCCCATCATCGACCTGAAGATGGACCGAGTCGTAGGGTTGGAGGCGCTGACTCGATGGCGGCATCCGATTCGCGGGAACATCCGCCCCTCCGAGTTCATTCCCGTGGCGGAGGACGCGGGGATCATCCTCCCCATCGGACAGTGGGCCACGGACATGGCCTTTGGACAGGCCCGCCATTGGAGGGGCTCGCAATCCGGGGCGGCCTGGATCTCGATCAACGTTTCAGGAAGGCAATTCGCCCAGCCGGGGCTGGTGGCGGATCTTCAGCGTGCCCTGGACCGGACCGGCGTGGACCCCCGCTCATTGATCCTGGAGATCACCGAGAGCGTCGTGCTGGAAGACGTTCGACTCACCCGGAGAATCCTCAACCAGGTGAAAGCGCTCGGAATCCGCATCGCGATCGATGATTTCGGAACGGGCGTCTCTTCGCTGGGCCAGCTCCGGCGCTATCCCGTGGATTTGCTGAAAATCGATCGCTCCTTCGTTTCGGGGAAGTCCTTGAAGGGTTCGGATATCGCCATCATTTCGACGATTCTGGAACTCGGACGAAGGCTTGGAATCGAGGTGATCGCGGAAGGTGTCGAGACATCGGAGCAGGAAGCGCTGCTGACGTCCCTCGACTGCCGCTACGTCCAGGGATATCACTACTCACCTCCCCTCGAGGCCTCCGACGTCGAGAGCTTCGTGGAAGGGTTCAAGCGCGCCAGGAACCAGAAGGATCCTCCCGGCCGATCCGGACGCCTGAGCGCTTGAGGTGACTCTTCGGACGCCGGGCAAGCCCAGCGGCGGCGAGAGCGGGCGGTCTCCCAAGGCCGCCGGCCCGCCGCAGAGCTCCGAGAAACCATCACGCACCCTTCCCCTCAAGTGGAAGCTGATGATGATTCTGCTCATCAGCAGCAGCGTCACGCTGACGTTCGTGTGCCTGAGTCTTCTCGCCTACGATTTGCACACCACTCTCCAGAGTATGACCGAGCAGCTCACGGGTCTGGCGGAGGTTCTGGGCGCCCATGTGGCGGGGCCTCTCATCTTCAATGAAGTCAAGACGAGCGAGGAGATCCTCGCGACCCTGCGCACACAAAGGAGAATCCGGGGAGCCTGCCTCCTGCGGGCCGATGGAGATCTCGTGGCCGGATATATCCGGGACAGCGAGAAGATGCCGTTCCAGTTCCCCAAGCCGGAGTGGGAAGGTGCCCGATTCGAGGGCGACTCGCTCCGCTTCTATCGAACGATCAAATTCAGGGGGGACAAGGTTGGGAGCCTCTATCTCGAATCCGACACGAGTCAGCTCCGGGAGCGATTGGTCACGTATCTGGGCATCCTGGGAGGACTGTTCCTTCTCTCCGGAGTCATCACGCTCGCCCTTTCATCGCGCCTGCAGAAGCTGATCTCGGGGCCCATCCTGGATCTCCTCTCCGTCATTCGCAAGGTTTCTCGGGACAAGAACTATTCCTTGCGGGCCACCATCCACGAAAGGGACGAGATCGGCCTGCTGGTGGACGGCTTCAATTCCATGTTGGTCCAGATCCAGCGCCAGGACGAGGAATTACGGATCGCCACGGAAAGGGCCATCCTCGCGAACCGCACCAAGAGCATGTTCTTGGCCAACGTCAGCCACGAGCTCCGAACGCCCTTGAACGCGATCATCGGCTACGGCGAGCTCCTGCAGGAGGAGATCGAGCGCATGAGGCCCGAGGAAATGATGGGAGATCTCGATCGGATCACCCAGGCCGGAAGACATCTCCTCGGGTTGATCAATGACGTCCTCGACTTGTCCAAGATCGAGGCCGGAAAGATGAAGCTGCACGTGGAGGCCTTCGATCCGGTCAGTCTGATCCGCGAAGTGGGAAGCAGCTTGGTGCCTCTGTTCGGGATCCGAAACAACGAGCTCACGCTGAAGATCGAGCCGGACCTCGGCGTGATGCGGTCGGACTCCACGAAATTCCGGCAGATCCTCATCAATTTGATCTCCAATGCGAACAAGTTCACGGAAAATGGCTTGGTGGTGATCGAGGCCCGCCGCGAAAGGAGCCAGGGAAGGGATTGGATCTATTGCGAGGTCCGTGACACGGGGATCGGGATCCGCCCCGAGCAGCTGGCTCAGCTCTTCCAACCCTTCACCCAGGCTGATTCCGCGGCGGCCCGCTCGCGACAAGGAACGGGTCTGGGTCTGGCGATCACGAGGAGCTTCTGTCAAATGATGGGAGGAACCGTGGAAGCCGAAGGCAGGCCGAGGCGAGGCTCCATTTTCCGAGTCCGTCTTCCGGCGGAAATCGAGCCGCCCCAGGATGAAAGTCGGCTCGCGATGGCGTCCTCCCCAACTCCCGAGGTGCTTTCCAAGGTTGGCTAAGCTCGGATCAACGCTTCGGAACGACCCGCTCCGCTTCGGGGATTCTGGGCAGCGGCGTCTCCTCGTCGGCGAGGGCATACGCCATGAATGCCATCGCCGCCACGTTGTCGGAGAGCTCGCGTGGATCGACTTTGTCCAGCGTGTCGGCGGCGGTGTGGTGCCAGTCGAAGTAATAGGTCATGTCCTGCCTCAACGACAGGAGAGGAACACCGGCGAGGCGCATCGGGCCGATATCGACCCCTTCGCCCCCGCCGAGCACCCGAGTAGCGCCGAGGCTCACCAGGGATCGCGCCAGAGCGGTCACGCGCTCGAGGCCCCCCGCTCCCGCGCTCACATCGAAGCCGAGCGGCCTGCCGGCGCCGCTGTCCGACTCGATGGCCGCCACATGGCTCGCGAGCTCCTCCTTGTGCGCCTCGGCGTAGGCCAATCCGCCTCGATTGCCGTTCTCCTCGTTCATGAAGAGGACGGCGCGGATGGTGCGCCGCGGGCGCAGGCCCAACTTTTTCAGGAGCCGCATCGCCTCCATCGAGACGGCCACTCCGGCGCCGTCGTCGATGGCCCCGGTCCCGAGGTCCCAGGAATCGAGATGGCCGCCGATGACCACCACCTCCTCCGGGCGCGAGCTGCCGCGCAGCTCGGCGATCACGTTGGCCGACTCCGCGTCCGGGAGGGTGCGGCAGCCCAGCGACAGGCGGACGCGCACGCGCTCTCCGGAGGCGAGCAGGCGGTGCAGCAGGTCGGCGTCCTCCGCCGCCAGCGCGGCGGCCGGGATCTGCTCGACGCCGTCCTCGTAAGCCTGCACTCCCGTATGCGGGAGCCGCGCGGAAAGCGTCCCCAGGGATCGGATGAGCATCGCCACCGCGCCTTGCTTCGCGGCCTCCGAGGCGCCGCGGTACCGAAGCCCCGCCGCCGCTCCGTAGCTGTCTCCGTCCGGGTGGCGCACCATCGGCTTGTAATAGAGAACGATCTTTCCCCGTGCTTTTTCACCCAGCGCATGCAGCTCGTCGAAAGAGCTCACCTCGACGACGTCGCCGGCGATTCCGCCGGAAGGGGTGGGAGCGCTCATCCCCAAGGCGGTCACCGAGAGGGGAACAGGGGAGGGGGACAAGAGAAGAGCGAACTCCTCGCCACGGATCCAGTGAGGAACCATCACTTTCTCGGTCCGGACGCGCGCCAGCCCGTCCCTGCGGAATTCCTCCGCGCTCCAGGCGACCGCGGCCGCGGCGCCGGGAGAGCCCGAAAGTCGCTGCCCGATTCGATCGGT
>DASYRY010000383.1:0-4961 GCA_036004025.1 Candidatus Polarisedimenticolia bacterium
CGCTCGTGGACTTGCATCGCGCCGCAGGTGCGCCGCTTCGGCGGCTCAGCCTGGGGCAGCTCGGTTTTCACTCGGGCTTTGGCCATATCCGGTTTCCTTTCATGTGCATAGAAGTTCCGGCGGCTGCACTTGGAGCGTAATTGTCGATACCAGTGGAAAGAAGAGGGGCAATCCAAAGCCGCCCGATGCCCTCGCCTTTCATCATAGATGGGCATTTCGGGGCTCAGTTGTGACAAGAAATCTGAAAGGGATTTTGGGCTTGTTGTCGCTCCGTTAACTACTCTTCGGACGCTATTTGCTAGAAAGCTTCCGTCCGGCGTTGGTTCTTCATGAGGACAGTCCGAAGTTTTGCGTTCATGCGATGCTTCAGCTGCCTCACGCACTCCAACGAGACACGGAGGGACAAGGCGACGTCTCTATTGCTCGCTCCTTCGCAGTAATAGAGATTGAAGATATATAGCTCGTGCTTGCGTAAACTACTGGTAGCTGCGCGGAGCAACTCGTCCCGTTCCGGATTTCTGGTTGCCGGGTCGACGAAGGCCTGGTCATAAACTGCGGGGGAAAGATGTGAGCGGGCATTCTCGATCCTTCTACGGGTAAGGATGTGCCTGGCTATTCGCGAGGCGTAAGCGAGGAGCCTTGTCTCATCGCGCAGCCGGCAAAGATCCCCCCACAGCACGATTACGGTGTCGTGGAAAAGATCTTCGGGATCGATTCCTCTGGGAGCGATCGCCTTGAGCCAAGGCAATAACTCCTTCCAGAGGTACAAGTAGATCTTGCCCCAAGCGTCTCGATTGCCCCCCTGAGCCTGCCGCACGCACTCGGCCACTTCCGGATGCCCCATAGGTATTGCCCACACTGGAAAGTCGGTGATCGCCCTATCTGGTGCGACGAGCCGACACTCCCGACCCCGGGTCCCACGCAACTGCTGCCGAAGGTGCCCCAGATCTCTTGGTTGTTTTTGTATCCGAGAGCGGTATGTGGTGTCAATAGAGCTTGTCCGACGGAGGGTTGGCTGCCGCGGGGAATCTCCGCCACATAGTGACGAAAGTGGGCGCTCCTCGGTGATCGGAGGCCGGCGCCGACGTTTTCGGAGCAAGTCATTATAGAAATTAAAGATAAGTGCGTTGCGACACGATGTCGCAACAGGGGTGTTCGTCCTGATGCCCTAACAACTTGCCTTCCCGCCCAATTTGCTGGACCATCGGACCATTGCGGTCATTAGAACCGGGCGTGCGATGGCGGTCGCGATCGGCACGGGAGAACTCTGAAAGGGAGGAAAGCTGATGAATCTTCTCAAGGCATCGGCCCTGATGGCAGCTCTGCTGGTGTGTGCAATGCTGATACTCGGCGTTCAGTCGCTGCGCGGATTCCCCCCTCGGGGAGGAGGGGCATCGCCAGGAGCCAGTATGAATGGTGATGTGAATTGTGATGGGAAGGTGGACCTTTCTGATGCAATTTCCCTCATCCAGTTTCAGTTCTACGATGGCCCAGCGCCGTGCGCGCTTGCCCAAGACAATTTCGCGACCAAGGACGACTTAAATGCCCTCGCGGCACGGGTGGTCGCCTTGGAAGCATCTTCGAAGCAGGCAGGAGCCATCGCGACCGGCATGTATGTCGGCAATGCAATCATGGGTCGGACCATTACCACTGGGCTCTCGGGGCGGCTACGGAACGTGCAGATCATCGCCGAGGGAAACGAGGAACACCCCTTGGAGGAGCGGCTCGATGTTCAGGGGGCCGAAAACCTCAACGGGATCGGCTTTTCCGGCCCAGACTTCATCGTGTGGAAAGACATAGATTTCGCCTTCCTCAACGCCACTGGTCGCAGGTATTTCTGGATCGCCATCTCGACCCCGGAGTAGAGATGCACCCTGGGGAGGCAAAGCCTACGGCTACTTTCAGGAACCGCGGAACCATCGCGTCTGGAACACATATGGGAGCCTTGGCCGAGGCCTTCCAAGTGGAAGAAATGGCTCTTGGTGTCGCGGTCCAGGAAACAGGACTCCTGCTCGTGCGTGAAGTACTTGGTGTAGGCCCACGCCTGCTGGCCGTCCCAGATCTGCCTGCTCCTTCCGGTTCCTATCCACTCACGGTCAGTCGTTGTCCGCACCCAGGACGATTCGCCCCAGGTCGAGCGTTTCCACCGAGCTTCCGTCGAGGCGCTGCGAGTTCCACAGGGCCTTGCGAGCCAATGAACGGATCTCGAGGACGAAGGGGGCAGCCCTCACCTTCCCGCCGTCACTGAATTTGCCCTGCTTGTCCGTCCGGCAGGCGAAGTCCGCTTTCGTGCCGTCTTCGTAGTCCACGTGCAGGGACACCGTCCGCTCCCCCCAGGCATTGCCGGAGGGATCGACGAGCTCGGCTTGGAGCTGGCAGGTCCGCGGTAGGACGACGGTCTTCTCCCCGATCGCGATGCCCGGCCGGCTCGCGTACCGGGGGGTCTCCACGACCGGCCCACCGGAGAACGAGCCGATCTCGTACCAGAACTCGGGGGCGGGGTAGTAGATCAGGAAGGCGGTCCGCCCAGCGTCATCGAGGACTCGTGGAGCATCGTGGCCCGATTTCCGGCCATCGGGGAAGGTCACATGGAGAACCGCGCGGATGCTCTTGACCGGCTGTCCGGCGTAGTCGAGGACCCGGACGGTGAGGACCGCCGGCTCGAAGATCGTGAGGTCCACCTCGGCCTCCTCGCCGCCCGCGAGGTGGAGCTTCTTCCCGAACCGTTCGGCGATGAGGTCGTCGGCGGGCTCAGACTCCGGGGCTTCGGCCGGCGGCCGGGCGTGGACGAGGTACTCGCCGGGCCCGTCGTTGACGTGCAGCTCGTAGACGCCTTCCTCGTTCGCCTCGGCGAAGGCGAAGTTGAGCGGCTTTCCGTCCTTGCGGGCGCCGACGTGCCCCTGGGAGAGCGGAGTCCCCTTCTCGGTTCGGATGCGCCCTCGCAGCGTGATCGGCTTCGGGACGGCGTGGTCCCAGACCTTCACCTCGCCTGCCTCGAGGCGGAACGAGTTCGCCATCCGCTGTGACAGGGGTCGCATCGAAGCTTCCCGTTCCCCCAGTGAGCCATCGATGACGAAGATGTCGTAGGCGAGCCGTGGATGGAGCCCGTGAATGGCGTACGTGCCGTCATCGCCGACGAGCCCGTCGTGGACCGTGGTCGGCCTCATTCCCATGCGCTCGATGGGGATCGGCGGCTCAGTGAGCCTGCCGGTCGCCCGGACCGTAAGCCCGGTGGCCGGGGCCCCGTCGGTCCAGGTGATCCGGCCTTCGACCTGGGCGGATTCCTGAAAGGTCAGTTCGATCTCCTCGTCCCTGACCGGCACTTCGATGAAGAAGTGCTGACCTTGGCTGTCCGAATTGACGCGCAGGTGGCAGGCGGTGGTCTTCGCCCCGAGCCCGAGCTGGAACCGGCCGTTCTCGTCGGTGGGGCCCAGGCCCGCGCCCTTGAAGACGTGATCCGTCGGGCTCCATGCCTGGCAAACCGAGACGACAGCGTCGGTGACCGGCGAGCCGTCGGCCGTGGAGACCTTGCCGGTCAGCGTCACCCCTTCGTCGAGGACGAGCTGGGCCTCCGACCGGGCTCCCTCGTCGACCTTCACGCCCGCGAGCGCGCCGGAGTAGCCTTCCTTGAAGGCGCCGAGGGTTGCGCTCCCGGATCCGGGGACGCCCTTGAAGGCGAAGCGGCCCTGGGCATCGGTCTTCGTGGCGAGGAAGTGGGCGAGCGTGTAATAGTCAGCGCGAAAGAACTGGCCCAGGAAGGCATCCTGCCCCCTGTCGTCCCGGGCGGGGGGGTGCATCGCCAGGTAGACCTCGGCGGAAGAAATCGGCTGATCGTTCTCATCGCGAACCGTCCCTGCCACCTCCGCCGGTGTCTTCACCGGCGCGGGAGGAGCGGTCTTGATGGGCCGTATTTCGCTCTGGGGATGTCTGCCTTCTTTCGACGGAACGGCCGGTGCCGAGGCGACGGGAAGGACCCCCTCCTTTTTCGGGCCTCTTCCAGGAGGCAGGAGGAAGAACCACCCCAGGCCGGCCAGGAGGCCGATGGTGAATACCGCGGCGGAGCCGATCCCGGCGAACGACCGCAGGGACCGGACCGGCGCGGCGAGGGCGGCATCGAGGGCATCCGGCACGATGGTCGAAGCCGCCCCGGAGGCCAGGGCCAACTTTCCTGCTTTCAGGATCCGGAGGACCAGGGACTCCGCCGGCGGGATCTCGGAGCCTCGCAGCGCCCCCCCGATGGCCGCGGTGCCGGCAAAAGCGGCGCCGCTTCTCGCCAGGGACAGGAGCATCGTCTCGAGACCGGCCCGGATCCTCCGGGAGACCGCGGAGCGGGAGCTGCCGAGGCACGCCGCCACCTCCCGGACGCCCTCCCCCTCCACCACGTGAAGCCAGATCGCGGCCCTGGTCTCGGGGGAAAGGGAGGCGAGGGCATCGCCCACCGGACGATCGAGGTCGTGGGGCAGGGCAATTCCGGTCGGGACTCGGTCCTTCATCTCCGCGCTCCTCTCCTTGGCGTACCGCTCCTCTCGCCGGCGGCGGGCCCGCTCGCTGCCGAGAACGTTGAGGGCCACCCGCACGGTCACCCTCGAGAGCCACGCCGCGGCGGCCCGCGACGGCCGGGCGGCCGCGGGGACCCGGAGCGCCCGGAGGAAGGCCTCCTGGGTGACATCGTCGGCGAGGGATTCGTCCCGGGCAATTTGCAAGGCGATGCGACGGAGGCGGCCGGCCTGCGAGCGGACGAGGGCCTCGAAGGCGCAGAGGTCCCCCCGGTGCGTCGCGGCGAGAAGGGCGTCGACATCCATGGAGCTTCGTTCTCCTTCATGCAGGGACCGAATCGCCGGTCCCACAATGAAGACAGGGCAGACGGAGATTCTGTCCCGCCCGGGAGGAGGAGGCCAGGGGCCTCAGGAAGCGAGGTGCGGATTCCGGCACTCCTGATCGCTGTTTTGAACGACCCATTC
>DASYRY010000384.1:0-4868 GCA_036004025.1 Candidatus Polarisedimenticolia bacterium
CCCTCGCGTGAAGGCGGAGCTTGCGGAGTCGACTCGCACATGGACGTCCTGGCAGAGGTAGTGCAGAGAGCGGTTGCGAATCAAGGCGCCGGGAAGCAAGCCCGCCTCGGTGAGAATCTGGAACCCGTTGCATATCCCGAGAACCGGCCCTCCTTCCGCGGCAAAGCGCGCGATGCTGTCCATGATGGGCGAGAACTTGGCCATCGCGCCGCAGCGGAGGTAATCGCCATGGGCGAATCCCCCGGGGAGAATCACGCATTCCGACCTCGAAAGGGTGGTGTCCTTGTGCCATAGAAAAGAGGCATCCTGGCGCAGCACATGCTTCACGACGTGATAGCAGTCGTGCTCGCAGTTGGATCCGGGGAACACCACGATGCCGAATTTCACTCCTTGTGCCCGTCCTCTCTCACTCGGTCACTTCGAGCTGATAGTCCTCGATGATGGGATTCGCCAGGAGCTTGTCGCACATCTCCTTGACCTTCTTCTCGAGCTGCGCCTTCGACATCTTGGGGAGTGAAATCTCCAGAACCTTGCCAGCTTTCACGTCGGTGACCTCCTTGTAGCCCAGCTGGTGCAGCGACCCAAGGATGGTCTTCCCCTGGGGATCCAGGACCCCCTTCTTGTACATCACCGTGACCCTGACTCTCATCCCGCATCCCCCCGTCCGGCCGCTTCCTCGCCGAGGACCCGCCGGAAGATCGTGTCCACGTTCCGGAGCTGCTGCTCGAGATCGAAGCAGCGGCTCAGCTCCTCCTCCGTGAGGAGCTTGCGAACCCCTTCCTGGGCCTTGAGGTTTCCGCGGAACGTCCCCTTCCCTTCCCTCGCCTTCATGGCCGCGTCCTGGACCCAACCGTAGGCCTCTTCCCGGGTGGCTCCCTTGCGCGCCAGGGCCAGGAGGACTCCCTGGGAATAGAACAGCTCCCCAGTGAGATCCAGATTCCTGCGCATCGCCGCCGGATAGACCACCAGCCTCTCGAGGATTCCGGCGAGGCGATGGAGCATGTAGTCGACCAGGATCGAGCCGTCCGGAAGAATGACCCGCTCCGCCGAGGAGTGGCTGATGTCCCTCTCGTGCCAGAGCGCCACGTTCTCCAGCGCCACGACGACGTGACTTCTCACCACGCGCGCCAGCCCGCAGATCTGCTCGCAGCCGACGGGATTCCTCTTGTGCGGCATGGCCGACGATCCCTTCTGCCCGCCTCCGAACGGCTCCTCGGCCTCGCCCACCTCCGTGCGCTGCAGGTGACGGATCTCGGTGGCGACCTTCTCCATGGATGCGGCGAGGATCCCGAGCGCGCTCACGTACTCCGCGAAGCGGTCCCTTTGGATCACCTGATTGGAAACGGGCGCGGGGCGCAGACCCAGCTTGGCGCATACCTTTTCTTCCACCGCCGGATCGAGATGGGCGAAGGTGCCAACGGCCCCGGAAATCTTTCCCACCGAGACCGCCTCGCGGGCCCGGACGAGCCGTTCCCTCGCCCTGCCGAACTCCTCGTAGAACAGCAGCATCTTCAATCCGAAAGTCGTCGGCTCGGCATGCACTCCATGGGTGCGGCCGACACAGGGTGTGCGGCGATGCTCGAGCGAGCGCTCTTTCAGCGCCTTGCGGACCCGGTCGACGCCCGCGGCGATCCGATCCGCGGCCTCCCTCAGGAGCAGCGCGTTGGCGGTGTCGACCACGTCGGAGGAGGTCATCCCCAGGTGGATGAAGCGGGAATCGGGTCCCACGTGCTCGGCGACGCTGGTGAGAAATGCGATGACGTCGTGCTGGACGGTCTTCTCGATCTCGAGCACGCGCTCGACGTCGAAGGCGGCCTTCTTTCGGATGTTGGCCGCCGCCTCCCGGGGAATCTCTCCCGTCTCCGCGAGCACCTCGCAGACGGCCAGCTCCACGTCCAGCCACTTCTCCATCCGGGTGGCGTCGGTCCAGAGGCGGCCCATCTCCGGACGCGTGTAGCGTGCGATCACTTTCAGCTCCCCTTTCTCGATCTCCGGCAAGCGCATCTCGGAGACATTCTCAACTCGCGATCCATGCTGCCTCGGGCCCTTGCTCGGCGACCCACAACCGGACTGTGCGGGCGAGAGCGCCGAGAGCCCGATGGGCGGACCACAGAGCCAGGTCCCTTCGATTGTTCGTTCCGCTCAGGTGGGCCAGCACCAGCGTCCGGGTGCGATCGGTCGCCGTCCTGGCAATGAGCTCCGCCGCTTCGCCATTGCTCAGATGTCCTCGAGGGCCCCTCAATCTCCGCTTCAGCTCCCGGGGGTAAGGTCCCCTTTCGAGCATCTCGGGATCGTGGTTGGCTTCGACGATGAGCGTGTCGCAGCCGTACAGCAGAGAATGGACCGCATCGGTCGCATGCCCGAGATCCACGGCATAACCCAGGCTCCCCTCCCCCGTCTCCAGCCGGAACGCCACGGGATCCGCCGCGTCGTGAGGAACCGGCGCGGGTGTCACCTGCCAGCCTCCGAGGCGGAAGGACTGCCCGCCCTCGAAGGGCTGGACACGCACCTCGCGGGAGCGCAGGCCCACGCAGCGCAGCGTGGAAGGCGTCCCCGCGACCGTGCAGCCGAAGCGTCGCGCGAAGCGCCGGGCTCCTCGAGCGTGGTCTCCATGCTCGTGGGAGAGGAGGATGGCGTCCAGGCTGGCGGGATCCACACCCAACCCCGTCAACCGCGCCTCCAGATCGCGACAGGAGAAACCCGCGTCAATGAGGACCCGGGTCCCCTGCGCGTCCAGGAACACCGCGTTGCCTTCGCTGCCGCTTCCCAGGATGGCGACCCGCAAAGAGAGCTCCTCCGCTCAGCTCCTGCCCGTGTGCCCGAATCCGCCGGCGTTCCGTTCGGTCGCCGGCAGCTCCTCCACCAAATCCAGCTCCACTCTTTCCGAGCGCGCCACCACCAGCTGCCCGATTCGATCTCCTCGGTGGATGGTGTACGGGTCTTGCCCGAGGTTGATCACCACCAGGCGAATCTCTCCCCGATAGTCGGAGTCCACCGTCCCCGGCGAGTTCACCAGCGTCACTCCGTGCTCCGCGGCGAGCCCGCTGCGCGGCCGGACCTGAGCTTCGAAGCCGGCGGGCAGGCCCAGGCATACACCCGTCCCCACCAGAGCCCTGCCTCCGGGCGGAAGCGTGAGAGGTTGGAGGATGCAGGCGCGAAGATCGAGCCCCGAGGAGCCCGCGGTGGCGTGGCCGGGGAGTGGCAGGTCGGGATTGTTTTCCGTCCGGCGGATCTGGACTTTCACCGGGGAGGCATCGTCGTGAGAGCTCTGGCCCATCCTGTCATCCGCCCGCCAGGGCGCCGGAAATCAAAAGTCGAGATCGTTGGGTGTCAGCTTGAATTTCGTCGTGTTTCCCAGCACCGCCAGAGTGCAGGTGGAACGGTCGAACATCCCGCGCGCCAGCTCGCGCACCTCTTCGGCATTCACTCGGTCGATCCCCTCCAGAATCTCGTTCAGGGTGAAGGGGCGCTGGAAGTAGACTTCCTGCCTGGCCAGGTTGGACATGCGGGACGAGCTGCTTTCGAGGCTCAGCATCAGGCTCCCTTTCATGTGGTCCTTGGCCATTTTCATCTCCCGCTCCGAGGGAGGCTTCTGCTTCAGCGAGACGAACTCTTCCAGGATGAGCCGCACGACCTGTTCGGCGGATTCGGGGGCGGTCGCGGCGTAGACCAGGAGAAACCCGGTGTCGCGGAAAGAGTTCAACGAAGAGAACACATTGTAGGCCAGGCCCCGCTCCTCGCGGATATCCTGGAAGAGCCTGCTGGACATCGCGCCGCCCAGAAGCGTGTTGAGGATGTACTCCTGGAAGCGGTGCTCGTGATTCAGCGGAAATCCCTTCACGCCAAGGCAGAGGTGGACCTGCCCGAGCTCTTTCTTCTCCTTGATGACCAGTCCCGGGTTCGCCCGGGGGGAGTCGGTCACGGGAGGAGCGGAGCCGTTGGCGAGCGGCTCGAAGGCGCGGCGGATCTCCGTGACCAGCCCCTCGTGCTCGAGGTTCCCGGTGGCGGTGATGAGCAGGTTTCCCGGCTGGTAGCTCTCGTGGAAGTAGCTGCTCAGGATTTCGGGAGTCATGCCCGAGACCGATTCCACCGTGCCCTGGATGGGACGTCCCAGGGGATGGTCGGGCCAGAGCTGTTGGTTGAAGAGATCGTAGACCAGCTCGTCCGGAGTGTCGTCCACCATGCGGATCTCTTCGAAGATGACCTTGCGCTCCTTCTCGATCTCCGCGGGGTCGAAGCGCGGATGGAGCACGATGTCGGAGAGCAGGTCCAGAGCCACGGGAAGATGCTCGTCCAGGACCTTGGCGTAGAAGCAAGTGTATTCCTTGGTCGTGAAGGCATCGATGTGCCCGCCGATGGAGTCAATCGTGAGCGCGATTTCCTTGGCGCTGCGATGAGCGGTCCCCTTGAACAGAAGGTGCTCGATAAAATGGGAGATGCCGTTCTCACGCGCCGACTCGTGCCGGGAGCCTTTCTTCAGCCAAACTCCCAAGGAGATGGACCGGAGGTTGGGCATCCTTTCGGTCACGACGGTGAGACCATTGCTAAGTTGTTTTCTGTTAATCAGTTCCATGAAGGTTGCCCAAGGCCGAAACGGAGGAAATCTGAGGGATCCCCGCCCCCGGGAGCGGGGACGAGAGCGGATTATAGCACAGCGATTTCGGGGGCAAGGATTGGAGGGTGACGGCGCATGTCGGGGCCTGGCGCCGCGTCGGTCCCGCAGGCAGATCGAGCGCTCGGCGCTTCCGGAGCAGACTTAGTTGTGCGGCGGATTGTTCGGGTTCTTGTTGATGCTCGTGACTCCCCTATCGTTGCAGTCGGCGCCGACACATCTGCCGCCTCCCCACATCGTCGCGCCCCGGCCGGGA
>DASYRY010000385.1:0-2592 GCA_036004025.1 Candidatus Polarisedimenticolia bacterium
GGCGAGAAAGAGGAGCGAGAAGCGTGGAGAGAAGTTGGGAAACGGCATGGGGCGAAGCCAGGACTCCGCGCTGAGGTCTCGCGGATTCGGGGTTCACCCTGGCGTTCACCACGGGAATGCCCTCCCTCCTGTTGGCGGACAGGGTGAGATCGATGGCGACGAACCGTTGCCGCTCGGGCCACTCGAGAAAGCTTTCCCCTGTGCCGGGCGCGCCGCAATAGAACGCGAGGTCGATCGCGTCCATCTCCTCCAAATCCGGTCTGGATGCGAGCATCGCCTCTCCGTCGAACTCCGTGAGGTTACCTCCGGCTTCCACCGCACCCGTGTCGAATGCCCGGACTCGTCGCGCGGGAAAGCGACGGCGCTTCAGGTGGGTCTTGACCCCCTTTCCCAGAAGCGTGGAAGAATCGAACAGGGCGATATTGACCCGGCCAGCGGATTCCGCGCCGGGACTACTCTGCGCCATGGCCCGACCGCGCCGGCATCGCCCCGGCGCCCTCCCTGTTGTCACCCCGTCCTGGGAAAAGACTTCGCGGCAGCACGCCGGAGAGTACGTACAGGAACGCGATGCCGAGAAGGACCTGCTCGGGCCAGGCGAAAATGGCCAAGAGGATCAGCATGGGGACCAAAAGCACCTGGTACGGACGGCGCGCCTTCAGATCGAATTCCTTGAGGCTTCGATAGCGCACGCGCGCCACCATGAGGATGGAAAGGGTGACCAAAAGAAGCCAGACCAACGCCCCCATGGCCGGATCCTTGATTGGCTGGGGGCAGTAGAAGACCAGGGCAGCGACGGCTCCCGCGGCGGCGGGGATCGGCAGGCCGACGAAGTAGCGTCGATCGGCCGCGGAGGTCTGGATGTTGAAACGCGCCAGTCGCAAGGCGCCACAGAGAGTGAATCCGAAGGTCGCCACCATTCCCAGCCGGCCGAGATCTCCCAGTGCCCAGCAGTAGGCCAGAACTGAGGGCGCGATGCCGAACGAGACGAGATCGGACAGAGAATCGAACTCCCGGCCGAAATCGCTGCTGGTGCCGGTCAATCTCGCAACCAGGCCATCGAGACCATCCAGGACGATCGAGAGGGCGATGAAAACCGAAGCGATCTCATACTCACCGCGGATCGACTTGAGCAGGGCGAGCAGCCCGAAGAACAGATTGACGGACGTCAGAACGCTGGGGAGCGAAGCCCCGCGTCGAAACCGGGTCCTATCGCGCGGTCGCCGGCGCAAGCTGCTCCTCCTCCTCATGCCGCACCCCCACCGAGATTCGGGCGAGGACGGTCGAGCCTCCCTTGACGCGGGAACCCAGGACGACTTCCGGTCGCGCCTTCGGCGGAAGGACCACCTCGAGCCGCGAGCCGAATTGGATGAGACCGATGCGCTCTCCGCGCTCCACCTGGTCGCCCTCCCTTTTCCAGCAGACGATCCGACGGGCCACGACCCCCGCGATCTGAGAGAGTCGCACTTCGCCATAATCGCCTTCCATGAGAAGGTCGTTCCTTTCGTTCTCCGATCCGGCTCGGGAAAGATTCGCCGGCAGGAACCGTCCCGGGCGGTAGTCGACCCGCCGGATTCTCCCGGTCACGGGAGCGCGGTTGATATGGACGTCGAACAGGGATAGGAAGATTGCGATCAACGTGCCCGTCTCTCCCGGGAGCTTCCGGATCTCGACCACCTTCCCGTCTCCCGGGGAAACCACCACGCCTGGCTCGAGCGGGACGACCCGTACCGGATCGCGGAAAAAATAAGCGACGAAGCCGGAGAGCAGCATGCCGCCGGCCGAAAGATAGGGGAATCCGAGCGCTCCGGCCACTCCGGCGACTGCCAGGCCCACGGCAAGATAGGGGTACGACTCTCGGGCCACCGTCATCCTGAGACTCCAACCAAGAGGGGCGCTTCCCCGCCGGTTTATCGAGAGCCGAATACCGAGAGATCCCCATCCTTATAGTGCCGGATCATGGCCTCCATCCTGTCCTTGAGATGCAGCTTTTTCTTCTTGATGGTGACCTCTTCCAGCTTCTCTTCCTCGTTCAGAAAGGCTTTCCCCTGGAGCTCGCGAAGTCGAGCCTCACAAGTTGCGTGGGACTCCATCAAGAGTCGGAATTCTTCGTTCTCCTTCCGAAGGACTTCTTTGAGCTCCCGGAGTTCGGTCTCCATGTGAGTACCTCCTGGATTGTTGGAAACGGATGAAGAAAATGGCGGGATCGTTCGTCATGGGTATTCTGACCGGCAGTTTATCACCGGAAACCGAGTCCCGCAAGGCGGCACCGGAAGGTACTTTCAGAGGCTGGCCCTCATCAGAAGGGCATCCTCCCGGGTATCGGTGTAGTACCCCTTGCGGCGTCCAATTTCGCGGAATCCCAGCCTTTCGTAGAGCTTCAAGGCAGCAAGGTTGGACGGCCGAACCTCCAAAGTGGCGATCTGGCAACCCGCCTGCCTGGCCAATTCCATGAGATTGCGCATGAGAGTCTCCCCGTATCCCTTTCCTCGCGACGCCTCGCGAACGGCCAGATTGTTGATGCGAAGCTCCCCGCCGACCATCCAGGTGCTGGCGTACGCTTCCACGCTCCCCTTCTCGGAGCGAGCCACGCGA